>NZ_JAZHFR010000004.1:0-85096 GCF_036541385.1 Comamonas sp. GCA5
CGGGTCCGCCACGGCCACCACCGCGACGGCCGGGGGCGCCGCGGGCACGGGTGCCCCCGCTGCGGGCTTGGGCCACCAGATGGTGATGCCCATGTCCTGCAGCATGGCGCGTTGGCGGGTGTCGAGGTTCAGGGCCATAGGGACATGCTCATCAAGATGGCGGTTTCACGTTCGCCATGGTGCACCGGATAGTACTTCTTGCGCGCCCCCACCTGGGCAAATCCATAGTGTTCATACAAACGGCGCGCGCGCTGGTTGCTTTCGCGCACCTCCAGCCACAGCCACTGGGCGTGGGCGGTGTGGCGGCTCCAGTCGCACAGGGCCCCCAGCAGCGTGCGGGCCAGGCCCTGGCCCTGGTGCAGCGGCGAGACCGTGAGGTTCAGCAGGTGCACCTCGTCCAGGATCTGCATGGCGACAAAGTAACCCAGCACGGTGTCCCCGTCCAGCAGCACCTGCGCGTGGTAGCCGCTGCGCAGCGCATCGGCAAAGTTGCCGCGGGACCACGGGTGGGTGAAGGCCACGTTCTCGATGGTCAGGATGCTGTCCAGCAGCTCCTCGGTCATGGGCTGCAGCGCGCAGGGCGGGGCCAGCGGCGGCACCGCAGGCGTGGGGAGCGGCGAGGGCTGGCGGTGCATCATGCGTGCGGGGCGGGTTGGCTGGCGGCCCGTGCGGCTTCGCGCTCGGCCGTGGTCAGGGCCACCTTATCGCGGATGTACAACGGCAGGGCGTAGGAAGCGTCCACCAAGTGACCGTCGGCTATCAGCCGTGGCGCCAGGCGCAGCAGGGCGGTGGCCGTGGGCAGGGCCACCCGGTGTGCCGACTGGGGTGCCAGGCGCTCGGCATAGGCGGCCTGGGCGTTGCCCACCACGCTCAGCCCTTCGGGCACCTGCAGGGCCTCGGGGGCGCACAGGCCCAGGGCGTGCGTGGCGTGCCAAAGGCCCTCGGCCCAGCGGTAGCCGGCGTGGTAAACCTCGGACATGCGCGCGTCCAGCACCGCCATGACGTCGGTCAGGCCATGCTGCTCGCGGGCCTCTTCGGCAACGGCCAGCAGGGTGTCGACGGGCAGCAGCGGCTTGCCGGCCCCCAGGGCCAGCCCCTGGGCAATCGCGCAGGCGGTGCGCAGGCCGGTGAAGGACCCCGGCCCACGGCCAAAGACGATGGCATCCAGGTCCGCGAACTGCAGGCCCAGTGCTTGCAGGCCTTGCTGGATGCTGGGCAGCAGGGTGGCCGAGGAGTTGGCGCCGCCGGCCGCCTGGTGCTGCCACAGCGCTGTCCCGCGCTGCAGGGCGATGAACAAGGTGTCGGTGCTGGTGTCGAAGGCAAGCAGATTCATGGGGTGGGCGGCCAGGGCAGAGGGCGCACGCGGTGGCGCCAAAGCTGCGAATTATCGGCCGGTGGCGGCGCGCGCGTGCGGGCCCTGGCGCAAACCCGCGTGGCGCACGCTGGCCGGTGCAGCCCCTACACTTTGCGGCTATGTCTGAACGTATGTGGTGGCGCAGCATGCGCCTGGGGGTGGCGGGCGGGGTGCTCGCCGCCGGTGGTGGGGCGCTGGCCCAGTCCTTGCCGGCGCCGGTCGAGGCCGCGCTGGCGCGGGCGCAGATTCCGCGCGAGGCCGTGTCCATCTATGCCGCGCCGGTGGAGGCGCAGCGGCCGGTGCGCCTGGCGTGGCAGACCCGCACGGCGATGAACCCGGCCTCGGTCATGAAGCTGGTGACCACCTATGCCGCCCTGGAGCAACTGGGCCCGGCCTATGTCTGGCGCACGCCGGTCTATCTGGACGGCGTGGTGGACCAGGGCGCATTCCGGGGCACGGTCTACATCCAGGGCGCTGGCGACCCCAAGCTGGTGTCCGAGCGGCTGTGGCTGCTGCTGGGGCGCCTGCAGGGCATGGGGGTCAAGGTCATCGTCGGCGATGTGGTGCTGGACCACAGCGCGTTCCAGGTGGCTGGCCACGATGCGGCGGCCTTTGACAATGAACCCTTTAGGCCCTACAACGCCGGGCCCGACGCCCTGCTGATCAACTACAAGACCCAGGTGCTGGGCTTCATCCCGGACCCGGCCGCGGGCGTGGCGCGCATCCATTACGAGCTGCCGATGGCGGGCGTGCAGGCGCCGGCCAGTGTGCCCCTGGCCCCGGCCGGCACGGCCTGCGGCGACTGGCGCGCCCAGTTGCAGGCCGACTGGAGCGACCCGCAGCGCATCCAGCTGCTGGGCCGCTACCCGGCCAGCTGTGGCGACAAAAATTGGCCCGTGGCCCTGGCTGGCCCCGAGCGCTTTGCCGCGCGGGCCATAGAGGGCATGTGGCGCAGCATGGGCGGGCAGATCACCGGCCGCGTGCGCGATGGCCAGGTGCCGCCGGGCCTGAAACCTGCCTGGGACAGCGTCTCGCCCGCGCTGGGTGAGGTGGTGCGCGACATCAACAAGTTCAGCAACAACGTGATGACGCAGCAGCTGCTGCTGACCCTGGGCAAGGAGCGCATGGGCGTGGGCAGCTTTGATGCCGGGCGCACGGCCCTGTCCCAGTGGTGGCAGCTGCGCTGGGCGGCGGCCGAGATGCCGGTGGTGGACAACGGCGCGGGCCTGAGCCGTGGCGCCCGCATCAGCGCCCAGGCCTTGGGGCGCATGCTGCAGGCGGCCTGGCATTCGGCGGTGATGCCGGAGTTTGTGGCCTCGCTGCCGATTTCCGGCACGGATGGCACCTTGCGCCGCAGCAAGGCCAGCGCCAACGCCCACCTGAAGACCGGCTCGTTGCGCGATGTGAACAGCCTGGCGGGCTATGTGCATGGCTACAGCGGCCAGCGCTATGTGCTGGTGGCCATGGTCAACCACCCGAATGCCGGGGCCGCCCGACCGGTGCTGGATGCCCTGGTGGACTGGGTGGCCCAGGACGGAGCGGCCGTGGCACAACGCTGAGCCGTGGACCCGGGATAGAAAAAAACGGCCCCAGGCCGGTTTTTTTGTGGCTCCACAGCCTTGGGGGGCGTCAGCCGGCCGCAGCGGCGCGCTGCAGGCGGTCGCGCACGCCTTCCCAGTCGGCGCTGTCGGGCGGGGTCTCGATCCAGATCAGCCGCACGCCCAGTTCGTCAAAGTCGCGCAGCGTGCCAAACAGCTCGCGTGCCGTGGCCAAGGCGTCGCCGGGCATGGCGCGCAGGTGGATGGCGCGGCTGGCGGACCGCAGCGGGCTGCGGTGGTAGACGGCGATGTGCCGGCCCTCGGGGCCCAGCAGGTCCAGGGCGGACTGCAACTGCCCGGCGTCCATCAGGCGCACCTTGGCATTCGGTGCGTAATGGGCCAAAAGTGTGCCTGACGCTCGTGGGGTCTGCGCAGGCAGCTCTTCTTTCGAGAGTGGCCGGGTGCCGCACGCACGTTCAATGTCGTCGCGCGTGATGGCGCCGGGGCGCAGCAGCACGGGCACGCCGCGCGTGCAGTCGACGATGGTCGATTCAATGCCGACCTCGCAGGCGCCACCGTCCAGCACCAGCAGCGCGTCGCCAAACTCGGCGGCCACGTGCTGGGCGGTGGTGGGGCTGACGCGGCCGAACTTGTTGGCGCTGGGGGCGGAGACGCCCCAGACCGGCGGATCCAGCTGCTGGCAGGCCTGCAGCACCGCATGCGCCACGGGGTGGCTGGGGCAGCGCAGGCCCACGCTGTCCTGGCCGCCGGTGGATGCCTTGGCTGCCTGCGGCAGGCGCGGCAGGATCAGGGTCAGTGGCCCCGGCCAGAACGCGTCGATCAGCTGCTGGGCAAACACCGGCACGGCCTGGGCATAGCGGGTGATGGCCGCAGCGTCGGCCACGTGCACGATCAGCGGATGGTTGGCCGGGCGCCCCTTGGCGGCAAAGATCTGCGCCACGGCGGCGTCGTTGTCGCTGTCGGCGGCCAGGCCGTAGACCGTTTCGGTGGGCAGGCCCAACAGCTGGCCTTGTTGCAGGGCCCGCGCGGCGGCTTGCACCGAGGCGTCCAGCGTTCCATCCAGAATCACGTCAGTTCCTTAAAACGCCGGGATGCCGAGGATGTCGGCGGCCTTCAGCGCAGTGGCGCGGGCCTGCTCGGGCGTGGCCGCGGTGATGTTCAGGTGGCCCATCTTGCGGGCGCGCTTGGCATCGACCTTGCCGTACAGGTGCAGGTGGGCGCCGGGCAGGGCCAGAATCTGCTCCCAGGCGGGCGTCTGGGGGCTGTCGCCGTGCTTGAACCACAGGTCGCCCAGCAGGTTCAGCATGACGGTGGCGCTGTGCTGGCGCGGCTGCACCAGGGGCAGGTTGGTCATGCAGCGCACCTGCAGCTCGAACTGCGACACATCCAGCGCGTTCTGGCTGTAGTGGCCGCTGTTGTGCGGGCGCGGGGCGATCTCGTTGACCACCAGCTGGCCGTTGTCCAGCACAAAGAATTCCACGCACAGCACGCCCACGTAGTCGAGGCCGATAGCTACGGATTTCGCAGCAGCTACCGCTTGCTCCGCCTGCGCTGCGGGCAGATTGCCTTCATACACCTCGGTCACGGCCAGGATGCCGTCGCGGTGCAGGTTGCGCTGCACGGGCAGGTGGACGATGTCCCCATGGCGGCCACGCGCCACGATGACCGAGCATTCGTGCGCCAGCGGCAGCATTTTCTCGAGCACGCAGGCCACCTGGCCCAGTTCGTTCCAGCCCGCCACCAGCTCGTCGCGGGTCTTGACGCGGATCTGGCCCTTGCCGTCGTAGCCCATGCGCGCGGTCTTCAGGATGCCGGGCAGCAGCGCGTCGTTGACGGCCGCCAGTTGCTCGGCCGTCTCGATCACGGCGTAGGGCGCGCAGGGCACGCCGCACTTCACGAAGTGGGCCTTCTCGGCCGCACGGTCCTGGGCGATCGCCACGGCCGCGCCGGCGGGCGACACGGGCAGGCGCTCGGCCAGCTGGTTCAGCGACCCCGCAGGCACGTTCTCGAATTCGGTGGTCACGGCGGCGCACAGCTGGGCCAGCTCGGCCAGGCCCTGCGCGTCTGCGTAGCCGGTGCGCACATGGTGGTGGCTGACCAGCCCGGCGGGGCTTGTGGCGTCGGGGTCCAGCACGGCGGTGAAGTAGCCCATGGCCTGGGCGGCGTGGGCAAACATGCGGCCCAGCTGGCCGCCGCCCAGCACGCCCAGCGTGGCACCGGGCAGGATCACGGCGCGATCGTCGGCGTGGCTCATGCGTTCACCGGCAGGGTCATGGCGCGCGCAGCGTCGGTCTGCTCGGCGCGGAAGGCGTTGAGCTGGGCGCGCAGCGCGGGGTCTTCGTTGGCCAGCAGGGCCACGGCAAACAGGGCCGCGTTGGCGGCACCGGCGTTGCCGATGGCAAACGTCGCCACGGGCACGCCCTTGGGCATCTGCACGATGGAGTGCAGCGAATCCACGCCCTGCAGGTGGCGGCTGGCCACGGGCACGCCCAGCACGGGCACGGGGGTCTTGGCGGCAATCATGCCGGGCAGGTGGGCGGCGCCGCCGGCCCCAGCGATGATGGCCTTCAGACCACGCTCGGCCGCAGCTTCGGCGTAGCGGAACATGTCATCCGGCATGCGGTGGGCGGAGACCACCTGCGCTTCGAAAGCGATACCGAACTGCTGGAGGATGGCTACTGCGTGCTGCATCGTGTCCCAGTCGCTGCTGGAACCCATGACGACGCCGATCTGGATGGGGTTCATGTTCTCTGTGGGGCGGCTGTGGCCCGGCCTAGTGGAACCCGCGATTTTACTTTTATGGGGGCGCCCGCGCGCGTGCAGGGTCGTGCGGGGGCGGTGCAGCCCGCCCAGGCTTGAAATTGCGCCGCCTCCCCCCACGTCTGAAGGCATCTGCACCCAGAGATGGCGGGGCCGTGATTTGCTGGAGAATCGACGGGTCCGCGCCATGGGTGCGCTAACACGGAGGGCGCTGGGCGCGCTCCGCCACAGGGTTGCCAACATGATTGACGTCACCATTGAGAATTTTGAAGCCGAGGTGGTCACCGCCTCCATGACCACCCCGGTGCTGGTGGACTTCTGGGCCACCTGGTGCGGCCCCTGCAAGACCCTGGTGCCGACGCTGGAGAAGCTGGAGACCGAGTACGCCGGCCGCTTCACGCTGGCCAAGGTGGATGTGGATGCCAACCAGCAGATCGCCGGCATGTTCGGTATCCGCAGCGTGCCCACCTGCGTGCTGATGGTCGGTGGACGTCCCGTGGACGGCTTCATGGGCGCCCAGACCGAAGGCCAGGTGCGCGAATTCCTGGACAAGCACCTGCCCAGCGCCGGTGAGCTGCAGGCCGAGGCCGAAGTGGACGAAGCCCAGCAGATGCTGGAGTCCGGCGACACCCAGGCCGCGCTGCAGAAGCTGGCCGAGGCCCTTGCGGCCGATCCCGCCAACGACGATGCACGCTTTGACTATGTGCGCCTGCTGATCGCCACCGGGGGCTACGAGGAAGCGGCCGGCCTGCTGGTCGAGCCGCTCAAGCGCATTCCCCAGGCGCTGCGCTTCGAGGCGCTGCACCAGTGGCTGCAGTGCATGCAGTTCGTGCAGCAGGACGAGCGCGGCAACTGGCCGCTGGAGCAGTTCGATGCGGCCATCGCCCAGAACAAGCGCGATTTCGACACCCGCTTTGCCAAGGCCCAGGTGCTGGCGGCCGAAGGCCAGTGGACCGCGTCCATGGACGAACTGCTGGAAATCATCCTGCGCGACAAGGAATGGAACGGCCAGGCGGCGCGCAAGCTGCTGGTCGGCATCCTGGAGCTGCTGACCCCGCCCAAGCCCAAGAAGCAGGACGCGGTGCCCGGCAAGAGCGCCGGCGGCATCGAGCTGCTGGGCAAAGGCGCGGGCGAGCAGGACGCGGCCACGGCCCTGGTCAACAGCTACCGCCGCAAGCTGAGCATGGCGCTGAACTGAGCGCCCTGGCGCCCGTTGGTCGAGGAGCCCTTGTGGCTCCTTTTTTGTGCCCGTTATGCTGGGCGCCGCAACAACAGCAGGAGGCGGGCATGGCGGCGATGTGGCAACAACTTCACGGCGTGATGGGGCTTTGGCTGCTGCTGGCCGTGGGCCTGGCGCTGTTGTCCGGCGTGCTGCGCTCCGCACGCTTCAAGGGCTGGCTGGGCGAGCGCCTGGTGCGCCGCTGGCTGGCGCAGGGGCTGGACCCGCAGCACTACCACGCGCTGCACGACATGACGCTGCGGCTGCCCGATGGCAGCACCACGCAGATCGACCATGTGGTGGTCTCGGTGCACGGCGTGTTTGTGCTGGAGACCAAGCACCTGCAGGGCTGGATCTTTGGTGCGGAACGGCAGCAGGAGTGGACGCAGACCTTTTATCGCCATCGCGTGCGCTTCCAAAACCCGCTGCGCCAGAACTGGCGCCACCTCAAGGCCCTGGAGACGCTGCTGGACGTGCCGCTGGCCCACCTGCATTCGGTGGTGGTGCTGACGGGCAGGCCCAGTTCAAGACCGCGATGCCGGCCCAGGTGGTGCAGGGCGCGGCGGTCGTGCCCTATGTGCGCAGCTTCAACGCCCAGCTGCTGGCGCCCGAGGCGGTGCAGCGCATCCTGCAGCAGCTGGACGCGCAGCGCCTGGCTCCGACCCGCGCCACGCACCGTGCCCATGTGGCGCACCTGCGCCAGCGCCACGCGCGGGCCGAGGGGGCGTCGCCGCTTCCACTCCCGTTCCGGCGACCGTGCCTGCAACGGCAACGGCAACGGCAACGGCAACGGCAACGGCGCCTGCGGTGGCCCCGCGGCCACCACGCCCGCTGGCGACGCGGTGGAGCCGCCATCCCGGGCGGACGGAGCCGGTGCTGCACCCGGAGCCTGTGCCCACAACACCGCAGGCCACCGAACCCTGCCCGCGCTGTGCGGCGCCCCTGGTGGCCCGCAGCGTGTCGCGCGACGACGGGGCCTGGCTGCACTTCTGGCGCTGCCAGCGCTTTCCCGAGTGCCGCCACATGCAGCCGCGCACGGTGGAGGTCTTGCCGCTGGAGGAATGAGAGCGCCCAGCGCTCACTGGATATGGACTAGAGGCCAAAAAGGCACTCAATGGCGCAGGGCCGCGGTAGGCACCGAGGCCTGCGCGCTGGGGCCCAGGCTGCGCACGGAGATGCTGCGGTCCTGCGGAATCTCGCCCGACAGCTGCAGCGCCAGATAGCGCGTGCAGCACACGCGCAGGAAGGAGGCGAAGTTGTCGATGGTGCCGCGCTCGGCCAGCAGTTCGTCGTAGAGCTTGGTGCACAGCTGCGGCACGGTGTAGCCGTCGCGGCTGGCGATCTCCTCCAGCACCTGCCAGAACAGGTTTTCCAGGCGGATGCTGGTGGCCACACCGTGCAGGCGCAGCGAGCGCGCGCGGTGGGCGTAGAGCTGCGGGTCCGCGCTGATGAAGACTTGGCACATGGTGGGGCTCCCGGAGGACGGTCAGGCCGCCATGGTGGGCGCGCGGGCGGTCCGCGTCAATGCGGGTTTGCCGTCGCAAAAAGAGAAGCTGCTGGCGCAGGCCAGCAGCGCCTTGCACGCATTTTTCACGCAGAACGTTCGCCAGACTCAGTGGCTGATGCGGGTGCCCAGCAGCGCCAGGAACTGCGCCAGCCAGGCCGGGTGGGCGGGCCAGGCCGGGGCGCTGACCAGGTTGCCCTCGGTGTGGGCCTGGTCCACGGGGATGTCGGCGTAGGTGCCGCCGGCCAGTTCGACCTCGGCGCGGCAGGCGGGTAGCCGAGCAGGTGCGCCCCGCAGCACGCCGGCGCCGGCCAGCAGCTGGGCGCCATGGCAGACCGCCGCCACGGGCTTGTGGGTGTCGAAGAAATGGCGCACGGCCGCGCAGACGGCGGGGTCGTTGCGCAGGTATTCGGGGCCGCGACCGCCGGGGATGACCAGGGCGTCGTACTGGGCGACCTGCAGGTCGGCAAAGCTGGCGTTCAGCGTGAAGTTGTGGCCCGGCTTCTCGCTGTAGGTCTGCGCCCCTTCGAAGTCGTGGATGGCGGTCTTGATGTGGTCGCCGGCCTGCTTGCCGGGGCAGACCGCGTGCACGGTGTGGCCCACGGCCAGCAGCGTCTGGAAGGGGACCATGGTTTCATAGTCCTCGCAGTAGTCGCCGCAGATCATCAGAATTTTCTTGGCTGCCATGGTGTCTCCTGGAATGGTTGTGGTGGCCATTCATTGTGGAAGTCACGGGCAGGTCGGGGGTATTAATGGGTTACTACAGCGGACCGCGGCGCACCCATCCCCCTGGGGTGCGCCACCGCTGCCGGGCCGTGCCGGTCTACAGGCGGGCCAGCAGGTCCTGGGTGTGTTCGGTGGGCTGGGGCACCGAGTAGATGCTGGGGTCGGCCTGGATCAGGCGGGCGTCGAAGCGCTGTCCCGCCAGGTAGTCGCGCACGGACTGCAGCACCACGGGGCTGCGGTGCAGGTGGGCCGTGGCCTGCAGCTCCTCCAGCGACAGCCACACGGTGCGCACGATGCCCTGGTCCAGCACGCGGTGGGCGTGGTGCTGGCCCAGCTCGCTGGTGAAGGCAAAGCGCATGTAGGTGATGTCCGAACCGGTGCGGGTGCGGATGAAGCGGTTCATGTAGATGCCGACCAGGGCCGTAGGCTCAAAGCTGTAGGCGGTCTCTTCCAGCACCTCGCGCGTGCAGGCCTGCAGCGGGGTCTCGGCGGGGTCCAGGTGACCGGCGGGGGTGTTCAGGCGCAGACCGTCGGCCGTGTTTTCTTCCACCAGCAAGAAGCGCTGGTCACGCTCGATCACGGCCGAGACCGTGACATTGGGTTTCCATCGGTTAGGCATGCGGGCATTATCGCGAGCCCGTCGGGCTGGCCTGTCAGCTAAATCCGCATCTGTCAGAAATCAGAGCGCTGCCGTCATGTACATGGCGCCCGGACCGTAGGTTTCGAGGTGCATGGACTGTTGTGCATCCAGCACGGGTTTTACAGAAAAACCTTGACGTTCCCAGTACGTCTGTGAGCCCTGGACCGACACCAGGGCCGCCTGCTGCACGCCGCGCTGGCGCGCCGCGGCAAACAGGTGCTGCACCAGATGGCGGGCCACGCCCTGGCCGCTCAGCTCCGGCAGGACCGACATGTCGTGCAGGTACAGCACGTGGGGGCCGGGTGCGGGGGCGCTGAAGTCGCCATCGAGCGGCGTGATCTTGCCGGGGTTGGACCAGTAGGCCGCCAGGTAGGCCAGCAGCGCGGTCTGGCCCGGGCGCACCACACCGATGGAGCACTGGTGGGGGCAGGCCAGCCGGCGTGCGAACACCGCCTGGCTTTCCAGGAAGCTGTCGCCGTAGCAGACCGTCTGCACGTGCAGCAGGCTGTCGATGTCGTGCGCGCCCAGCGGGCGCAGCGTCCAGGAGGCAGGCAGGGTGGGCGCGGTCATGGGGGCGATTATCAGAGACAGTCCTCGATGGCGGGCTTGGGCACCTCGTCTCGCCAGCGCTGGCGTATGGCTTCCAGTTCGTGGCGCAAGCCTATGAAGACCGGCACCAGGTCGGGGTCGAAATGCCGGCCCGACTGGTCCGCGATGTGTGCCAGGGCCTCGTCCACCGACCAGGCGCGCTTGTAGGGGCGGACCGAGGTCAGGGCATCGAACACATCGGCGATCGCCACCATGCGTGCGGCCAGCGGAATGGCCGTGCCGCGCAGGCCCAGCGGGTAACCGCTGCCGTCCCACTTCTCGTGGTGGGCCAGGGCGATGGTGCGTGCCAGCTGCAGGACGCCGTCCTCGTGCGCACCGATGATCTCGGCGCCAATCGCCGGGTGCTGGCGCATGATCTGCCATTCGCTGTCGTTCAGCGGCCCGGGCTTGAGCAGCACCGCATCGGGCACACCGATCTTGCCCACGTCGTGCATGGGGGCCGCGTGCAGCAGCTCGTCGGCCCATTCCGGGCTGCAGCCGATGGCCAGGGCCAGGGCCTGGGCAAAGTGGCTCATGCGCAGCACGTGCATGCCGGTCTCGTTGTCCTTGTACTCGGCCGCGCGGCCCAGGCACTGCACGATCTGCAGCCGCGACTGGCGCAGCGCCTCGGCACGCACCAGGGACAGGTGGGTGCGGATGCGTGCGCGCACCACGGGCGCGCGCACGGGTTTGATGATGTAGTCCACGCCACCGGCTTCGAAGCCCTCGGCCTCGTCGCCCATGTCGGACAGGGCCGAGACGAAGATCACCGGGATGCTGCGGGTCTCGGGCCGGGCCTTGAGCTGGCGGCAAACGTCGTAGCCGTTGAGCTGCGGCATCATGATGTCCAGCAGGATCAGGTCCGGGGGCTGCTGCCGTGCCAGCTGCAGCGCCCGGGTGCCGTCGGTGGCAAATTGCAGGCGGTAGTCATCGCCCAGGATCTGCCGCAGCACGTGCAGGTTGGTGGGCTCATCGTCGACCAGCAGCAGGCGGGGCCGGCGGTCGTCATGGCTGGGGGGTGAGGTGGGCATGGGGTTCGTCATCGGCACAGGTTTCCAGGCGGGTGGACAGGGTACGCACGCATTCCAGCGCCCGTTCAAATTCAAACAGATCCAGGGCCTCCAGCAGGGCCGCCAGTTCCGGCGCGGGCAGCAACTGCTGCAGGGTCTGCAGGGCCGGGCTGGCGATTTCGCCCTGCTGCAGGGCCTCGCCCAGCGCGCGCAGCGCGGTCAGGGCCTGGGATTGCTGCGCGGAAGACAGTGTGGCAGCAGCCCGTGCTGGTGCGGCGGGCGTGGCGGCCGGTGCGCTGGCGCGCAGCAAGGCCTCTACCTGGGCCAGGGCCGTGGCCAGTTGCGGCAGCTGGGGCTCCAGCGCGGCGCGGTCCTGGTGCTGGGCATCGTGCTCCATCTGGGCCAGCAGGGCCTGCAGGGGCTGCAGACCCAGGTTGCCGGCGGCGCCGCGCATGCGGTGCACGGTGCTGCGGATGGCGCCCCAGTCGCCCAGTTGCACCAGCTGGCGCAGCTCCTGGGTGCGGCCTTGTTGCTCGCCCAGAAAGCGGGTCCAGGCGGCGCGCAGGGGCTCGACCCCGCCCCAGAGCGCCAGCCCCGCGTCCCAGTCGGCCACGCTGCCGTCCAGCGGGTAGGCCGAGGCGGTCACGGGGGCAGCCGCCTGCAGGGCTGCGCCGGCAGGTGTGGCGGGGGGGTGTTCGGACAGCACGCGCGCCATTTCGGCCATCAGCTTGGGCAGCTCCAGCGGCTTGGTCGCAAAGCCGTCCATGCCGGCCGCGTCGGAGTTCTGCCGGTCCTGGGCCAGCACGCTGGCTGACAGGGCGATGATGGGTATGTGGCGCTGGCCGTGTGTGGCCTCCCAGTGGCGGATGCTGCGGGCGGCCTCCAGGCCATCCATGTGGGGCATCTGCAGGTCCATCAGGATCAGGTCGAAGTCCTGGGTCTGGCGCAGTCGCACGGCTTCGTGCCCGTCGTGGGCCAGGGCCACGCTGTGGCCGTAGCGCTGCATCACGACCTGCAGCAGCTCCAGGTTCTGCGGCACGTCGTCGACCGCCAGGATGCGCAGGGCGGGCAGCGTGGCGCTGTGGGCCGCGGGGAGGCGGCGCTCCGGCGCCTGCCCGGCCGGCAGCGGCAGCTGCACCAGGAATTCCGTGCCGGCGCCCAGCTGGCTGCGCACGCTGATCTGGCCGCCCATCAGCTGGGTCAGCTGGCGCGAGATGGTGGTTCCCAGGCCCGTGCCGCCGTAATGGCGGGTGGTGGACGCATCAGCCTGCGCAAACGGGTCGAAGATGTGCGACAGCTTTTCCTGGGCGATGCCGATGCCCGTGTCCTGCACGCGCAGCTGCAGCATGCCCTGGTGGTAGCCGACCTCCAGCAGCACGTTGCCGCGCTCGGTGAACTTCACGGCATTGCCCATCAGGTTGGTCAGCACCTGCTGGATGCGCATCGCATCGCCGCGCAGGTAGGCCGGCACCTGCGGCTGGATATCCAGCAGCAGGTGCAGCCCCTTCTTTTCCGCCTGGATGCGCAGGGTGCCGACCACCAGGTGGCAGACGTCGGCCACCACGAAGTCCTCTTCCTCCAATTGCACCGCGCCCTTGTCCAGCTTGGCGGTGTCCAGGATGTCGTTGAGCAGGCGCAGCATGGAGCGTGCCGAGCGGTAGACGGTCTCCACGTAACGCTGCTGGGTGGCGCCCAGCGGGGTGTCCAGCAGGGTCTCGGAGAAGCCGATGATGGCGTTCATCGGCGTGCGGATTTCGTGGCTCATGTTGGCCAGGAAGGTGCTGCGCGCGGCGGCGGCTGCCTCGGCCTTTTCCTTGGCTTGCAGCAAGGCCTCGGACAGGGTGCGGCTGGCGGTGATGTCGGTCAGCAGCTGGGTGATGCGCAAGGTCTTGCCACAGGCGTCCAGGATGGGGCTGAAGGTGGTCTGCACCCACAGCAGCTCGCCGTGCTTGACGCGCGCCTGGCATTCGAGGCTGACAAAGTCCCCGCGCTGCAGCTGTTGCCACATCAGGGAGGTCTCGGCGTGGCACTGCGGGGTGTCCAGGCAGAACAGGTGGTAATGCTCGCCCTGCACCTCGTCCAGGCTGTAGCCGAACATGTCGAGGAAGTTCTGGTTGGCGTGCAGCACGTGGCCGTCCAGGCTGTATTCGACGACCGCCACCGCACGGTTGATGGCGGTCACCGTGCCTTCGAATTCGGCGTTGCGCGCCTTGGCCTCGGTGTGGTCGATGAGCACGCCGTCGATCCAGCGCAGCTGCCCGTCCTCGTCGTACACACCGCGCCCGCTTTCGCGCACCCAGCGCACGCTGCCATCGCGGTGGCGCAGCCGGTACTCGTGGCTGTAGGCCAGGCCGGCATCGATGGCGCTGTACACGGCCTCGGTCAGCCCGGGGATGTCCTGGGGCAGCACCAGCGCCTCCATGCGCTGGGGCTGCGACAGCAGGGCCTCGGCGGGCCAGCCGGTGAGCGTTTCCACCGGCTTGCTCAGGAACATCGGCTGCCAGATGCCACCACCCGCGCGACGAAAGGTGACGCCGGGTATGTTGCTGATCAGGGTGCGGTGCTTTTCCTCGCTGTGGCGCAGCGAGGCCTCCATGGCGCGGCGCTGGCGGATGTCGGTCAGAAAGCCGACGAACAGGGGTGGCCCCTCGGTCTGCACGCGGCCCACGGCCAGGCGCACGGCGACCTGTTCGCCCTCCTTGTGCAGGGCGTGCACCTCACGCCCGGAGCCGATGATGCTGGTGGCCCCCGTGCGCAGGTGGCGCTGCAGGTAGCCGTCGTGCGCCTGCTGGTCGGGCGGCGGCATCAGCATGCTGACGTTGCGGCCCAGGACTTCCGCGGCGGACCAGCCCAGCAGGCGCTCGGCCGCCGGGTTGAAGGCGCAGATGCGGCCATCGCCCTCGATCATGATGATGCCGTCCACTGCGGTGTCGACCACGGCGCGCAGGCGTGCTTCGCTGCGGCGGATTTGGGCAAACAGCTGGTTTCTGCGCACACCCAGGTTGACCCCCAGCACCAGCAGGCACAGGGCCAGACAAACCGCGGCTGTGACGATGACCACCGGCCAGTAATTGGGGGCCGTGGGGTCGGGAGCCACCTCCAGTCCGGCGGGCAGGTAGATGGCGCCCATGGTGGCGTAGTGCATGCCTGCCGCCGACAGGCCTAGCAAGCTGCCACTGAGCAGGGTGGCGTAGAGGACGCGGGCGCCAGATTGCAGCAGCCGCTGATGGACTGCCAGCGCCAGGGTGGCCAGGCCGACTCCGACGACGATGGCCAACACCAAGCCTTGCGGGGCGTAGTAGGTGTAGCTGGCGGTGTCCGAAGCGGTCATGCCGCCGAAGTGCATGGCAGCG
Source organism: Comamonas sp. GCA5 (assembly GCF_036541385.1). Classification (NCBI taxonomy): domain Bacteria; kingdom Pseudomonadati; phylum Pseudomonadota; class Betaproteobacteria; order Burkholderiales; family Comamonadaceae; genus Comamonas; species Comamonas sp. GCA5. The sequence continues at coordinate 14,714 of NZ_JAZHFR010000004.1, forward strand.
ACGCCAATTGCAAACAGGCTGCCACCGCCCAACAGGCGCAGGCCACGGGTGGCGGGGCGCTGCAACTCGTGCATCACCCACCAGGCTCCCAGCAGGCTGGGCGTGACCGACAGGGCGCTGTACAAGGGCGAAAAAATGCCATTGGCACAAGGTGCAAACGCCAGCATGCCAATAAAGTGCATGCTCCAAATGCCACCGCCCAGAGAACAAGCCCCCGATGTCCGCGCCAGCACGCGTGTGAAGCGCTGGCTGGCACTGCGCGTCAGTGCGGACATGTGCAGTGCCATGAAGGCGCTGCAAATAGCGACTCCAACTGAAATGGCAACCAGCCAAGGGTTCATCCAGGCCCATTGCATGGGTACGTAGAGATCTGGGTCAGGCAGAAGGCGTATCCACATGGTTGCGCACGGTGAGAGCGTAAAGCGCACATCATGCCCGCTTTGGGCAAGCGGATGGAATTGACGCACAAACCGTCACGCTTTAGGGCGGCGTCCTGCCCACAGCCTGCGAGGTGTGGCATAGGGACGGTGTATGGCAGGCATTGAAACTATCGAATTCAATTTTTAATTGGTAACAGCTATCATTTCTGCATTGTGATCTGACCGAGGAGCCGCTATGTCCCCCCTGCACCACCTGCTGCGCCAGCACGCCACCGCCTTGTTGAAGGCGGGTAGCTACTACGGCGTGCACATCGTGGTGGCCGCCGCCGTGGCCTATGCCGTCACCGGCAACTGGCTGGCGGCCCTGACGCTGAGCCTGCTGGAGCCCTCGGTCCAGGTGGTAGCCTACTTCCTGCACGACAAGGCCTGGGCCCGGGTGCCGATGGCACGCTACCGCACCCTGCTGAAGACGGTCAGCTACTACGGGGTGCACCTGGTGGTGGCGGCGGGTGTGGCCTATGCGGTCACCGGCGACTGGGTGGCCGCCCTGACGCTGAGCCTGCTGGAGCCCACGGTGCAGATGCTGTTCTTCTACCTGCACGAGACGCTGTGGGAGCGCCAGGCGCAGCGCCGTCCGTCCGCGGCAGGGCCGTGCGCTGCGGCGGCAGCCGGCCCCCAGCTGCCGGTCTGCGGCCACCGCAGCGTGCTGCAGCACAGCGCTTGAACCCCCGGGAGCCCACGATGCCTATCTCAACATGGACCCGGTTTGCCCAATGGCTGGTGCAGCGGCTGGCCGGCCTGGCGCCTTGCCACGGCTAAAAAAGGAAGCGCGCAGCGCTTGATGAATCAGGCTTTACGATACAAAACTACCGCAAATCCTTTCAGATTGAGCGTAACCTGCTCATAAAAAAACCCTGCACACCAGGGCGTGCAGGGTGGATGGGCGCGCGGGCGGCGCAGCCTCAGTCCAGCGTGATCTTGGCGGTCTTGATCACTTCGCGCCACTTGCTGATTTCGCTGTTCAGGAACACCGCCGACTCCTTGGGCGACAGGCCCGAAGGCAGCACGCCCACGGCGTCCAGCTTGGCCTTCACATCCTCCTGGGGCAGGATCTTGGCGATCTCGCGGTACAGGCGGTCGATGATGGGCTGGGGGGTGCCGGCCGGCACGGCGGCCATGAACCAGGCGTCGGCGGTGAAGCCCTTGAGGCCGGCCTCATCCATGGTGGGCACCTCGGGCATGGCGGGCAGGCGCGTGTTGTGCGCCACGGCCAGGGCGCGCACATTGCCGGCCTTGAGCTGCGAGTTGATGGTCACGGCCGTCAGGAAACCGAAATCGGTTTCCCCCGCCACCAGCGACACCACGGACGGGGCGCTGCCCTTGTAGGGCACGTGCGTCACGTTGACCTGCGCCTGGATGGCGTACAGCGCCCCGCCCAGGTGGTTGGGGCCGCCCGTGCCGGACGAGGGGTAGTTCAGCTTGCCGGGGTTGGCCTTGGCCGTGCCGGTCAGGTCGGCCAGCGACTTCAGCGGGCTGTTGTGACCCACCGTCAGCACCAGTGGGCTGCGGCCCACCAGGCTGATGGGGGCCAGGTCCTTGAGCGGGTTGTAGGGCAGCTTGGGGTACAGGCCGGGGGCCATGGACATGCCGCCCACATCGCCCAGCACGATGGTGTAGCCATCGGGTGCGGACTTGGCCACGCGGTCCACGCCGATCGTGCCGTTGGCGCCGGGCTTGTTCTCCACCACCACCGAAGTGTTCAGGCTCTCGCTCAGCTTCTGCGCCAGCAGGCGGCCCAGGATGTCGGTCGACCCCCCGGGCGAGAACGGGATCACCAGCGTGATCGGTTTGCTGGGGTAGGCATCGGCCGCGTGGGCGGCGCCCGTCCAGGCGGTGGCCGCCAGTGCCACCGCGCCCAGGGCTGCGCGCCAGCCGCCCGCCAAAGAGTGAGCCAAGTGAGGCATTAGTTCTCCTAATTCGTGGTTAGTGTTGTTAATGGTGGCCAGCATATCGGCAAAACGCGCCGTGGCGGCCGGTCAGGCCGTCTGTTTGCACGCATGCGGGGCTGCTGGATTGGGCATGTTCTGGTTGCAGGTGTTTGACCCGCCCCCAGTACTGGATAAGCCGTGGTTTTGATAGCAACCACCTACAATGGATCGCTCAATTCCAAAGATTGAACACGGCCAGCCGCCGGAGTGCAATCAATTTATCAGCGTCCTGGGAGACGAGACGACATGTCCGAGAACACCACCCCCGCCCTGCCCGACAAGCGCGCGCTGCTGCGCCAGTCCGCCCTTGAGTACCACCAGTTCCCCAAGCCCGGCAAGGTCGCCATCGCGGCCACCAAGCCCATGGCCAACCAGCACGACCTGGCGCTGGCCTATTCGCCCGGTGTGGCGGCCCCCTGTGAAGAGATCGTCAAGGACCCTGCGGCCGCGTTCAAGTACACCAGCCGCGGCAACCTGGTGGCGGTGATCTCCAACGGCACAGCGGTGCTGGGCCTGGGCGACATCGGCGCGCTGGCGTCCAAGCCAGTGATGGAAGGCAAGGGCGTGCTGTTCAAGAAGTTCGCCGGCGTGGATGTGTTCGACATCGAGATCAACGAGAAAGACCCGCAAAAGCTGGTCGACGTGATCGCCGCGCTGGAGCCCACCTTCGGCGCCATCAACCTCGAAGACATCAAGGCGCCCGAGTGCTTCTTCGTGGAGCGCGAACTGCGCAAGCGCATGAACATCCCCGTCTTCCACGACGACCAGCACGGCACGGCCATCACCGTGGCGGCGGCCATGGTCAATGCACTGAAGGTCGCGGGCAAGAACATCGGCGAGATCAAGCTGGTGGCCTCGGGCGCCGGTGCGGCCGCCCTGGCTTGCCTGAACCTGCTGCTGGAAGTCGGCCTGAAGCGCGAGAACGTGTTCGTCACCGACATCGCCGGTGTGGTCTACGAAGGCCGTACCGAGCTGATGGACGAAGACAAGGCGCTGTTTGCGCAAAAGACCGACCTGCGTACCCTGTCAGAAGTGATCGCAGGCGCGGACGCCTTCCTGGGCCTGTCCGCCGGCAACGTGCTGAAGAAGGACATGGTCGCCAAGATGGCGGCCAGGCCCATCATCTTCGCCCTGGCCAACCCCAACCCCGAAATCCTGCCGGAAGACGTCAAGGCCGTGCGCGACGACGCCATCATCGCCACCGGCCGCACGGACTACCCCAACCAGGTCAACAACGTCCTGTGCTTCCCCTACATCTTCCGTGGGGCCCTGGATTGCGGCGCCACCACCATCACCACCGAGATGGAAATCGCCGCCGTGCACGCGATTGCCACCCTGGCCGAGGCCGAGCAGTCGGAAGAGGTGGCGGCTGCCTACGTCGGGCAGAGCCTGAGCTTTGGTGCCGAGTACCTGATTCCCAAGCCCTTCGATCCGCGCCTGATGCTGGTCGTGGCACCCGCCGTGGCCAAGGCCGCGGCCGAGTGCGGCGTGGCCCAGCGCCCGATCCAGGACATGGATGCCTACCGCGAGCACCTCAAGACCTTCGTTTATGCCTCCGGCACCGTGATGAAGCCCATCTTCACCGCCGCCAAGAAGGCCGCCAAGAAGCGCGTGGCCTACTCGGAAGGCGAAGAGGAGCGCGTGCTGCGCGCGGCCCAGATCGTGGTCGATGAACGCATCGCCCGCCCCACGCTGATCGGTCGCCCGGCCATCATTGCCCAGCGCATCGAGAAGTTCGGCCTGCGCCTGGAAGAAGGGCGCGATTACGACGTGGTGAACGTCGAGCACGACGAGCGCTACCGCGACTTCTGGCAGACCTACCACCGTATGACCGAGCGCAAAGGTATCACCGCCCCGATCGCCAAGATCGAGATGCGCCGCCGCCTGACGCTGATCGGCTCCATGCTGCTGCACAAGGGCGAGGTCGACGGCCTGATCTGCGGCACCTGGAACAACACTGCCATCCACCTGCACTACATCGACCAGGTGATCGGCAAGAAGGCCGGTGCCACCACCTACGCCTGCATGAACGGCCTGATGCTGCCCGAGCGCCAGGTGTTCCTGGTCGACACGCACGTCAACTACGACCCCTCGGCCGAGCAACTGGCCGAGATCACCGTGATGGCCGCCGAGGAAATGATGCGCTTCGGCATCAAGCCCAAGGTGGCGCTGCTGAGCCACTCCAACTTCGGCTCCAGCAACCAGCCCAGCGCCATCAAGATGCGCCAGACCCTGGAGCTCCTGCGCGTGCAGGCGCCCTGGTTGGAAGTGGATGGCGAGATGCACGGCGATGTGGCGCTGGACGGCGAGGCGCGCGCCAAGCTCATGCCCAACAGCTCGTTGACGGGTTCCGCCAACCTGTTGGTGCTGCCCAACATCGATGCCGCCAACATCTCCTACAACCTGCTCAAGCAGGCGGCCGGCGGTGGTATCGCCATCGGTCCGGTGCTGCTGGGTGCCAGCCAGCCCGTGCATGTGTTGACCCCCAGCACCACGGTGCGCCGCATCGTGAACATGACGGCGCTGACCGTTGCGGACGCGAACGCCGCACGCTGAGCCGGTCTGCATCAAGAAAGGGCTGATTGCTGGTGGCAATCGGCCCTTTTTTCTTGCAATTTGCAGGGGGCTGGGTCACACTTGCGGTCGATTTTCTGGGCGGAGCCAGGACTTCTGAAAGGTGTTGCGTAATGCGGGATGCGACCATCCGGCGCGTGTTGCGGGCCGTTGGGGCCATGGCGGTGGGTCTGGCGCTGGCCGGGGGGATGCCACTGGCGCAGGCCAGGGGGGCATTGCCCTTGGAGTCGGTGGCTCTGGCAGAGCTGCCTTCGCAAGCGCGCACCACCTATCGCTTGATTTTCCAGGGCGGCCCTTTTCCCTACGACAAGGATGGCTCGGTGTTTGGCAATCGGGAGCGCCTGCTGCCGGCCTCCCCGCGGGGGTATTACCGGGAATACACCGTCAAGACACCCTGGGCCCGCGACCGCGGCGCGCGGCGCATCGTCTGCGGTGGCACGCCCCCAAACCAGCCCGAAGCCTGCTACTACACCAGCGACCACTACAACAGTTTTCGGAAGATCACGCCATGAGTTCACTTGACTTGGACTGGAATCGCAGCCATCCCGCGTTGGGGAACTTGTGGGTTAGCGCGCTCTCCATCACACCTTCTGCCCCAACTTTGTGTGGGCACCTACGATCGATAGAAAGAACTCCGGAGATGGACACTTCGTCTTGTCCCGAACCTCAAAACCTCTTGCGTGGTGTGCGCAGCAACATCGTGCAGTCCATCCGTGCGTTCCGCATCAGCGACCTGCAGCAGGCCGCCCAGGCCACCGGCCAGCATTTCCTCTACGCCAACCTGGCCCACGCACAGACCAAGCAGGACGCCCTGGACCTGATTGCGGTGCAATTCCACTTTCCCGCCCACTTTGGCAAGAACTTTGACGCCCTGTACGACTGCCTGACCGATCCGCTGCACAAGGCTGGACCCCAGCCTGGGTTTGTGGTGGTGCTGGACCAGTTGCCGATCGCGCACAAGTTCGACAAGGAGGTGCGCGAGCAGTTTCTGGACTGCTTCCGCGATGCGGCGGATTACTGGGCTGAGCGCAAGATTGCCTTCCGCTGCTTCTACTCCTTCCTTTGAGGCGTGATGCCCACAAAAAAGCGCCCTTACGGGGCGCTTTTTTATGCCTCGCATCGGCCTTGGAGGCAGGTGGCGTATGCGTTGTCAGCTCTCTTTTTGAGAGAGCTGTGCGGCCAGCGCCTCGTACTCGGCCACGGGCACTTCTTCGGCGCGGCGCTGCAGGTCGAAGCTCCCGGCAAAGCCTTGGTCCTCCAGCCATTTGCCCAGCGTGTTGCGCAGGATCTTGCGGCGCTGGCTGAAGGCCACACGCACCAGCTCTTCCAGCAGCTGCGGGTTCAGCGCCGCAGGTTGGGCCCTGGGCACCATGCGCACCACGGCGCTGTTGACCTTGGGTGGCGGATCAAAGCTCTCGGGTGGCACGAACAGCACGTTCTCCATGGCGTAACGCCACTGCAGCATCACGGACAGGCGGCCGTAGTCCGAGGAACCGGCGTCGGCCACCATGCGGTCGATCACTTCCTTTTGCAGCATGAAGTGCTGGTCCTGCACCACGTCCACATGCTCGAGCAGGTGGAACAGGATGGGCGAGGAAATGTTGTAGGGCAGGTTGCCGGCGATGCGCAGCTTGGGCGCGCCCAGTTCGGCTGCCAGGGCGGTGAAATCCACCTTGAGCACGTCGGACTCGATCACGCGCAGCTGTGGCTTGCTGCGCAGGCGTGCGGCCAGGTCACGGTCCAGCTCGATCACGGTCAGCTGGCCAGTGCGCTCCACCAGGGGCTGGGTCAGCGCCATCAGGCCGGGCCCAATCTCGACCAGGGGCTGGCCGGGCTTGGGATCGATCGCGGCCACGATGGAGTCGATGATGCCGTGGTCGGTCAGGAAGTTCTGACCGAAGCGTTTACGGGGAATGTGTTTCACGCAGAGAAAAGTTTATTGCGGTGGCTCGCGGTATTCCACATAGGCCTGGCCGCGCAACTCCTGCAGCCAGGTGGCCTGCGCTTTCTCGAGCTTTTGTTCGCGCACCACGTCGCGCAGCATTTCGCGCTGCTCGCGTGGGGTCAATGTGGCTTGGCGACGTTCCACCAGTTGGATCAGGTGCACGCCAAAGCGTGACACCACCGGTTGGCTGACTTGTCCGGGCTGCAGGGCGTTCAGGGCTTGTTCAAACTCCGGAACATAGCGGCCTGGGCCTGCCCAGCCCAGGTCACCACCACTGGCCGCGCTGCCGTCTTCGGAGTATTGGCGGGCCAGGTCCTCGAAGCGGGCGCCACGGTCCAGGCGCTGGCGCAGCTCCAGCAGTTGCTGGGCAGCTTCACGTTCACCCAATTGTGGCGAAGTGCGCAGCAGGATGTGGCGTGCATGGTTTTGTGTCACCACGGCAGCCACGCCGTTGGCGCTCTTGTCCACGACCTTCAGGATGTGGAAGCCTGCGGCCGAGCGGATCGGGCCGACGACGCCACCCACGGGCGTGGTGCCCACGGCCTCGATGAACAGGCTGGGATAGCGGTTGGCCGGGCGCATGCCCAGGATGGCCTGCCCGCCCTCGGAGAAACGGCGCGCCACGGAGGCAAAGTCGGTTTCGCTGCGGGCGGCCTGCAGGGCCTGTTCGGCCAGGGCCTGGCGTTGTGCCACTTCGGACGGGCTGGCGCGCTCGGGCACGGTGATCAGGATGTGCCCCAGGTTGATGGTGCTGTTGGCCATGTCGGTCTGGCCGCCCTGGCTGCGTTGCTCGGCCATGTAGCGGTCGATGTCCTGCTCGGACACGCGCACGCGGCCATCCACTTCGCGTTCCTGCAGGCGCTGCATCAGCATCTGGTTGCGAATCTCGTCGCGGAACATCTTCTCGGTCACACCCTGACCGGCCATTTCGCGGCGCATGGCGTCGGCACTCATGCCATTTTGGCGGGCCAGGTTCTGGATGGCCTGGTCCACGGCGTAGTCGTCGACCTTGATGCCGGTTTCCTTGGCCGTCTGGATCTGGGCCTTCTCCACAATCAGGCGTTCGAGAACCTCACGGGCGAGTTCGTCCTGGTCCGGGGTCTGGCGGGCACCCTGGGCCTGCATGGCTTGCAGGACCCGGCGCATGCGGGCGCGGACCTCGTTGTTGGTCACAGGCTCCGAATTGACGATGGCCACGATGTAGTCGGCCGAGCGCAGCCCGGCTGCCTCGGGCGCGCGGGGAGCAGGCTGGATGGAGCTGGACAGGGCGCGGGACAGGTCCTGTGCACCAGGCTGGCGCATGCCTTGTGCATGGACTCCCCCCGCGGACACAGCGGCCGCACAGACAAGCCCAAGGGCGAAATGGCGTGGCATAGAAATCAGGTGACGCATGGGGGAAACAGGTTAGTCGTAATTGCTGAAACGGCTGGGGACCGGACCGGAGCGGTCGCGCAACGGGCGATAGCCAGGGACATTCTCTTGGAGGCTGCGCAGGGGGTCGGCACCCAGGCTCAGGCGCGAGAAACCGACAAACTCCAGCTGGAACAGCAAGCGGGTGTTGGAGTCGCTGCGGCTATTTTGCATGCGCTCGACCACCACGCGGCCGATCCAGCAGCAGCTGTCGTATTCGAAGCCGACGATGGCATCGACCAGCTTCTTATCGTACATGCTGTAGTTGAGGCGGCCGACGCTGTACCAGCGCCCGCCACTGGGGGCTGCACCGAACGTGTCCTTGCGGCCACCGCTCAGTGGCCATTGCCAGCCGAAGTCAATCTGCTCGCTGCCCTGGTTGGCGACCTGCAAGCTGTTTTCGCGCTGGTAGCGGTAAGCCGCGCTCAGGGTCTTGTAGGGCCCCGGGGTGTAGCGGCCACTGATGGCAGAGCGGGCGGTGCGCTGGGTGTCGCGGTTGTATTGCACCAGGGCATCGGTGCTCCACCTGGAGTTCCAGTTGACGCCTGCGCCGATCAGGATGTCGGACCAGCCCTTCTGACCCAGCGTGTCGTAGCCCAGGCCGACGCGCTGGTCGGCAAAGCGCAGGCGCTGGGCCACCCCGAAGCGGGCGACTTCGGCACCATCGGTTGGGTTCAGGTAGCGGGTGGTCAGGCCCAGCGTCACCATGTGGTTATCGGCAATCCGATCACGCCCGGTGTAGCTGTTCTCACTGTAGATGGAGCCAAAGTTGAAGTCCGCCAGTGCCGTGTCGTACAGCGGCAGCATGCTTTGGTCGCGGTAGGGTGTGTAGGTGTAGAACGCCCGGGGCTCCAGCGTCTGGACATAGTTCTGGCTCAGCGCGAGGGTGTCCCGTTCGAAGACCAGGCCGCTGTCCAGGCTGAACGTGGGGATGGCCAAGGATTTGTTGTTGGGGCGCGAGGCCGAAAAGTCGTCGAACTGGTAGTTGGCCGCATGCAGCTGGACTTTCGGGGTGATGAAGCCACCTGGCAGCAGGAAGGGCCGGCTGAGCGAGGTCAGGCTGTAGCTGCGCTGGCCGTTGTCGGGGTTGTTGCGCTGGTCCCAGGTGTCGGCTTCGAACCGCGTGGTCTCGGCCATCAGGGTGACGTCCCAGCCCTGAGCGGCCCAATCGTTGGTGTTGTAGTTCCAGCGCAACTGGGGCATGCGGTTGAAGGGCGGGGCAATGGGCGCATCCACGTCCTGCAGCACCTGCCAGCGCTTGGCTGACAAAGACAGCTCGTGGCGACCGGTTGTCCACGACAGCGCGGCATCGCTGCCGATCAGCCGTTGCTGGTAGCTGCTGCGGCTGCCGCTCAGGCTGGAAAAATCGCGCCAGTAGTTGTCGTCGCTGACGCGGTTCAGGTTCAGCTTCAGTCCCAGATCGCCGAGGGGTGCGTTCAGGCTGCCCTGGTGCTTGAAGCCATAGGCCCAGCGCGCGCGGTCGCGCAGCTTGTCATCGGGCATGTACTGCAGATCGAGCTCGCCGTTGTAGCCAGGCTCCAGGTAGCGGAACTGTGTCCCCAGGCTCACGCCGCGCTTGGTCATCAGCGTCGGGGTGATGGTGGCATCGCGGTTGGGGGCAATGTTCCAGTAGTAAGGCTGGCTGTACTCCACCCCGCTTTTGCTGTCGATGCCGATGGTCGGTGGCAGCAGCCCCGACTTGCGCTTGTCGGACAGCGGGAAGCTGATGGCGGGCACGGGCAGGATGGGCACGCCCTTGAACTCCAGTGCTCCCCCATAGGCGACCCCCACGTCTTCCACATGGTCCAGCTCGATGCGGTCGGCGCGGATCATCCAGTCGGGGGTCCAGCTGGCGCTGTCATCGCGCAGGCAGGTGGTGTAGGTGGCACGGTAGACCACGGAGTGGTCCCGGTCGAGGAACTGCACCCGGTCGGCGTCACCATGGCCCTGGGTGGCCAGGAACTGGTAGGTGGCGTTGTTGAAATCGCCCTGGAAAGCATCGACCTGCATTTTCAGTGCCGTGCCCTGGTAGACGTTGCCGGCGCGGTTGATATGGACGTTGCCCTGGGCATGCACGGTGTCGTCGGCCAGGGTGTATTCCACGCGGTCGGCGCGGATCACGGTGTCGGCGCGCCGCAGTTCGGCACCGCCTTCCAGCACGGCGTTGATGTCCGCCTGGCCCGTGATTTGTTCGGCCCGGATGTACGAGGGCAGCTGGCCGCGCAGCGTGGGGTCCACGGCTTCCTGCAGCTGGGCGCTGGGCTTGAGTTGCGGTGCGGGCAGGGCACTGTGCCACAGGCTGTGCCCGGTCTGGCCTTGCGCGTGGGCGGTCCAGGGGGTCGTGGCAGCCCAGACCAGCGCCAGGGACGCGGCCAGCGGGCGCAGACGGTGGGGCAAGGGCTGCGATGTCAAGGCGGGGGCGTGGGAACTCACAGGCGCATGTAGTCGGTGCGGGGATGGAGGGCAAGCCCAGAGGTCATCCGAGCCGTTTGTAGAATCGGATTATCCATGAGCGATCCTATCCTCCCTCCATCTTCCGTTGTTTGGACCGATGCCGGTCGTCAAACTTTGTTTGCACACTGGCTGTCCGGCTTGGTGCAGCCGCATGCGCTGCGCCCGGAAAGTCTACGCCCCGCCTCGGCCGATGCCAGCTTTCGCCGTTACCTGCGCATCGACACGCAGCAGGGCGACAGCCTGATCATCATGGATGCCCCACCGGACAAGGAGGACTGCCAGCCCTTCGTGCGCGTGCAGGCGCTGATGCAGGCGGCCGGCCTGCCCGTGCCCCAGGTGCTGGCCTGGGCGCAGACCGAAGGCTTCATGCTGCTGACCGACGTGGGCCAGCGCACGCTGATCGAGATCCTGCACCCGGACCAGCCCCGCGAGGCCGAGCCCTGGTACCGCGAGGCCACCGACCTGCTGCTGCGCTGGCAGCTGGCGTCCCAGCCCGGCGTGCTACCAGCCTACGACGAGGCCCTGCTGCGCCGCGAGTTGCAACTGTTTCCGGATTGGTACATCGGCCAGCACCGCCAGTGTGCGCTGGATGACAAGCAGCAGTCGGTATTGAGCAAAACCTTTGACACCATCGTGGCGCACAACCTTGCCGTGCCCAGCGTCTATGTGCACCGCGACTTCATGGCGCGCAACCTGATGCTGCCCACGCAGTCCGGTGGCGGCCTGTCGGTGCTGGACTTCCAGGACGCGGTGTACGGTCCGGTCACCTACGACATCGCCAGCCTGCTGCGCGATGCCTTCCTGACCTGGGAGGAAGACTTCGTCATCGACATCACCGTGCGCTACTGGGAAAAGGCGCGCAAGGCCGGCCTGGTCGGCGCCAAGAGCGCCAGCGGCTGGGGCGACGACTTCGGTGAGTTCTACCGCGCCGTGGAATGGATGGGCCTGCAGCGCCACCTCAAGGTGGCCGGCATCTTCGCGCGGCTGACGCTGCGCGACGGCAAGCCCAAGTACCTGGCCGACACGCCGCGCTTCATCCACTACCTGCGCTCCACCTGCAGCCGCTACCGTGAGCTGGGGCCGCTGCTGCGCCTGATCGACCAGATCGAGAACATCCAGCCCCAGGTGGGCTACGCCTACGGGCGCATGTAAAACCATAGCTGTTGGCGCTTGATGTTGCTGGTTTTCAAATTGAAAAGTATTTGAAACCTAGGCTTGTCGAGCGCAGGCAGCTTCTTTTTTTGAGGCTGCCATGCCACGCTTTCACTGCCCCTTGCCGCTGTCCGCGGGCCTGGACGTCGACCTGCCCGCCGGCGCGGCGCGCCATGTGCAGGTGCTGCGCCTGCAGCCCGGCGACACCATCACCCTGTTCGAAGGGGCGCAGGGCGGCCCCGGCGGTGAGTGGCAGGCCACCATCGTGCGCATGGGCCGCAGCGATGTGCAGGTGCGCGTGGACCAGCACCACCCCACCGAACGCGAAAACCCGCGCCCCGTGCACCTGCTGGCCGGCATCACCGCCAACGAACGCATGGACTGGCTGGTGGAAAAGGCCACGGAACTGGGTGTGACCAGCATCACCCCGCTGCTGGCCGAACGCAGCGTGCTCAAACTCAAGGGCGAGCGCGGTGACAAGAAGCGCGCCCACTGGCAGGCCGTGGCCGTGGCCGCCTGCGAGCAGTGCGGTCGCAACCGCGTGCCCGTGGTCCACGAGGCCGTGACGCTGGCGCAGTGGCTGCAGTCACAGCCGCAGGCCCACGGCGCCCTGCGTGCCGTGCTGTCGCTGGCCGACGGCACCCAGCCCCTGCCCAGCCTGCTGGGCGCGGCCGATGCCGGCCCCACCCAGCCGGTCTACTTCCTGTCCGGCCCGGAAGGCGGGCTGACGGCGGCGGAAGAGGCGTTGGCGCGCAGCCACGGATTCGCCCCGGTGACGTTGGGGTCACGCGTGCTGCGGGCCGAAACCGCCCCCCTGGCCGCCCTGGTGCTGGCCACGGCCTGAGTGGCGCCCACTGACCGGTGCCCGGCGGCGTCCGTTCAGCCGGTGGGGCAAAACAACATTTATTGAACATTGATAAGTAGAAACCCTGGGTTTCTCTTTTTAGACCCTGTCCAAAATGCTTGTAACTAATTTTTACAAACATTGAAGTCTGGCGGCACGACCCCTGGGCTTGGAAAGGGGTGCTGACTTGGGCAGCTTGGTGCGGCGGGGCGCAGACATACTCTTTTCGACCGACCCCATGCTGCGGGTGCGGGCCAGCATGGCCATGCTGGCTGTCTGGCTCATGGTCTGCAGCAGTGGCGTCATGCTGTGGCTGGCGCACGCCGGCTATGCCTCGGTGGCGGCCATGACCTGGTGGGCCCTGGTGGCCACGGGCGGGCTGGTGGTGATGGCCGCCCTGGTGCGCCTGGACCTCACGGCGACCTGGCGCGATCCGGCGCTGACCTTTCCGCAAATCCTCTGGGCCGTGACCAGCAGCGCCGTGGCCTATGTGCTGATCGGGGAGGTCAAGGGCGTGATCCACGGCCTGCTGGCGCTGACGCTGCTGTTCGCGGCGCTGAACCTCAAGGCCAAGCAGATCGTGGCCGTGTCGCTGTATGCGCTGGGCACCTTCTCGCTGGCGGTGCTGTTCTCCATCCACCTGAGCCACGAAAGTGCGCCGGAGATCGCCTATGCGGCCGTGCTGCTGATCATGCTGCTGGGCTGCATGCTGCTGAGCCTGCAGCTGTACCAGCTGCGCGTGCGGCTGCGCCGCCAGCGCCAGGAGCTGGTGCTGGCCCTGGCCGAGAATCGCGAACTGGCCTCGCGCGATCCGCTGACCGGCGTGCTCAACCGCCGCCACATGCTGGAGCTGATGCACCTGGAGCAGCGCCGCTGCCTGCGCGGGCAGCGCACCATGCTGCTGGCGCAGATGGACATCGACCACTTCAAGCAGATCAACGACACCCATGGCCATGGCGTGGGTGATCTGGCGCTGATGACCTTCACCCAGGTGGTGCGCGAGAACATCCGCAGCTCCGACGTGCTGGCGCGCTGGGGGGGCGAGGAGTTCGTGCTGCTGCTCAGCGACACCCACCTGGACGGCGCCCTGCTGACGCTGGAGCGGGTGCGTGCGGCGGTCGAGGCCGCCGAGGTCGAGGGCGGGCCGCCGGGCTTGCGCATGACCGTGTCCATGGGCCTGGCCGAGCACCAGCCCGGCGAGGCGGTGGAGCTGACGCTGGACCGGGCCGACAAGGCCTTGTATGCGGCCAAGCACGCCGGGCGCAACCGCGTGGCGCTGGGCGAGGGCATGCGGCCACCGCCTGCGACGCCGGCCGCTTCAGGGCCGGACCCTGCCCGTGTGCCGGCCGAGGTGCTGGAAGATATGTGAGCGGCCAGCGCGCGTCTGCCGGGCATTTCAGGTTTTTAATACGCTGAAAACAAGAAAGCACCTGCTCCAGGTGCTTTCTTTTTGGGAGTGCCTTGCGGGCGCTGCGCAGGGGTCAGTCGCTGCTGGCCGCCGCGGCCGGCATGGGCATGGCGGCGATCACCTGGGCCACGGCCGCCGTCAGCTTTTTGGCGTAGGGCACGTGCAGGAATTCGTTGGGGCCGTGGGCATTGCTCTTGGGGCCGAGCACGCCGCAGACCATCATCTGCGCCGTGGGGAAGCCCTGGCTGAGCATGTTCATCAGCGGGATGGTGCCGCCCTGGCCGATGTAGCCGCAGTCCGCGCCAAAGTGGGCGCGGCTGGCGGCGTTCAGCGCGTTCTCGAACCAGTGGGTCATGGGCGGCGCATTCCAGCCGCTGGAGCTGGACAGGCCTTCCCAGGTCACCTTGGCCTGGTAGGGGGCGTTGTCCTCCAGCAGTGTCTTCATCTCCTGCACGCAGGTGGCGGCATCCACCAGGGGCGGCAGGCGCAGGCTGAGCTTGAAGGCGGTGTAGGGCCGCAGCACGTTGCCGGCGTTCTGCAGCGTGGGGAAGCCTTCCGCGCCGGTGACGGACAGCGTGGGCTCCCAGGTGCGCTTGAGCAGGGCCTGCACCGGGTCGGTGGTGGTGGGCAGGGCCACCAGGGTGGAGCCGCCGCAGTCGTGGTGCGCCCAGGGGAAGCGCCGGTAAGTCTCGTCGCCCAGGATGGCGGCGGTGGCGCGGGCCTGGGCCAGGCGTTCGGCGGGCACCTCGCAGTGGAAGCTGGCGGGCAGCATGCGGCCGGTGGCGCTGTCTTCCAGGCGGTCCAGCACCTGGCGCATGATGCGGAAGGACGAGGGCACCAGGCCCGAGGCGTCGCCCGAGTGGATGCCTTCGGTCAGGATCTCCACCTTCAGCGTGCCGCTGGCCATGCCGCGCAGGCTGGTGGTCAGCCACAGCTGGTCGTAGTTGCCCGCGCCGCTGTCCAGGCAGATCACCAGTTCCACCTCGCCCAGGCGGGGGCGCAGGGCGTCGATGTAGGGCAGCAGATCGCGCGAGCCGCTTTCCTCGGCCGTCTCGATCAGACCGACGATGCGCGGGTGGGGCACGTTCTGGCTCTTGAGCGCCTGCACGGCGGCCACGCTGGCGTAGACCGCGTAGCCATCGTCGGCCCCGCCGCGGCCATACAGCTTGCCGTCCTCGTACTTCGGCGTCCAGGGGCCCAGGTCGCTGCGCCAGCCTTCGAATTCGGGCTGCTTGTCCAGGTGGCCGTACATCAGCACCGTGGGCGCACCGGGGGCGTTGGCGCCGGGCTGGGTGCCTTCCACTTCAAAGAACAGCACCGGGGTGCGGCCTTCCAGGCGCACGATCTCCAGCTTCAGGCCGGCCACCTTCTGCGCGTCCACCCAGGTGGCGGCGTTGCGCAGCACCGTGTCCAGCAGGCCCTGGGCCGCCCAGTCGGGGGCGAACATGGGCGACTTGGCGGGGATGGCGATGTAGTCCTTGAGCTGGGTGACGATGTCGCGGTCCCACTGCTGGCTGACCTGCGCCAGCGCCTGGGTGGTGTCCAGCGCGGTGGGGGGAATGCGTGCGTTCATGGCGGTCTCCTGAAAGGCGTGGCGGCGCGGGGCCGCTGAGGGCTCCGATTGTGCGCCAACCACCGCGGTGGCCGGGCGATGGCGCACGGGTTGTGGGTCAACCGCGGGGCAGCAGGGCCTGCGGGGCTGCCGGGCTGTCGCCGGAGAGCTTGAACACGGCCACCGAGGCTTCCAGCCCCTGGGCCTGCTGGCGCATGCTTTGCGAGGCGGCGGCCGACTCTTCCACCAGCGCGGCGTTCTGCTGGGTCATCTGGTCCAGCGCCATGACGTCCTGGTTCACCTGGCTGATGCGTGTGGACTGCTCGGAGGCCGAGGCCGCGATGTCGCCGATGATGTCCCCCACGCGCTGCACGGAGCCCACGATCTCGTCCATGGTCTGGCCCGCGTCCTGCACCAGGCGGGCCCCGGAGGCCACCTTGTCGACCGAGGTGTGGATCAGCGCCTTGATCTCCCGCGCCGCTTCGGCGCTGCGCTGGGCCAGGGTGCGCACCTCGCCAGCCACCACGGCGAAGCCGCGGCCCTGTTCGCCGGCGCGCGCGGCTTCCACCGCCGCATTCAGCGCCAGGATGTTGGTCTGGAAGGCGATGCTGTCGATCACCCCGATGATGTCGCCGATCTTGCGGCTGCTGGCATCGATCTCGCCCATGGTGGCCACCACGTCGCCCACCACCTGGCCGCCGCGCGCCGCAATTTCGGCCGCCGAGGTGGACAGCGTGTGCGCTTGGCGTGCCGCATCGGCCGACTGGTGCACCCCCTGGGTGACGTCCTCGATGCTCTGCACGGTGCGCGCCAGGCTCTGGGCCGTGTGCTCGGTGCGCTCGGACAGGTCGGCATTGCCCTGGGCAATCTGGCTGCTGGCGCTGGCAATGCTGTGCGCGGCCGTGTCCACCTGCCGCAGCATGGCCACGTAGCGCTGGCGCATGCCTTCGACCTCGTGCACCAGGGCGCCCACCTCATCGCGGCGCCGGCTGTGGAAGGGCTGGGTCAGGTCGCCCTGGGCAATGCGGGTGATGGCCTGGGTCAGCTCGCGCAGCGGGGCGGTGATGCCGCGCTGCAGGGTCCACAGCAGCCCCAGGGCGAGCACGATCAGGGCGGCGCCCATGGCGGCCCACAGGCCCCACAGCGCCTGGCGCTGGGTGGCCATGGCTTCGCGGTCGGAGACTTCGGTGATCACCCACCAGCCATTTTGGGCGGGGCGCATGATGGCCCAGGGGGCCTGGCCCTGGTCGGGCAACAGGGGCGTTACCTGGGGCAAGAAGCCATCGCTGTCGCTGGCCATCTTTTCCAGCGAGGCCCGGGCCTGGGGGAAGACGTCCAGCACCTTGCGGCCGGTGTGGCTGCTGTGCGCCACGAACACGGCCTCGTCCAGGCGCTTGCCGGGGGCGATCACCATGGCCCCGCCGTGTTCGAACAGGCGGGTGCTGGTCACCTGCTGCTGCATCGCGGCCTGGAAGGCGCTCAGGTCCGTGCCCACAAACAGGATGCCGACCACTTGGCCGGCCGCGTCGCGCAGCGGCACATAGGCCGTCATATAGGGTTTGCCGAACAGGTTGGCGCGGCCCACGTACGACTGGCCGGCACGCACCAGCGCATAGGCCGGGTGCTGGTGGTCCAGCAGGGTGTGCATCACGCGTTCGCCCTGGGCGTTGCGCAAGGACGTGGCGATGCGCACAAAGTCCTCCCCCCGTCGGGCAAACACCGTGGCCACGCCGCCGGTGTCGTTGCTGAACTTGTCGACGGTGGCAAAGTTGTCGTGCAGCGAGTGGCCATCCAGGCTGAGGGTGCCCGTCGCAGCGTCCAGTGCGACCGTGCCGCGGTAGTACTGGCCAAAGGCCTGCGAGGCGCGCTCCACCATCTGCCGGTTGGCCTGCTCCACGGTGTCGATGGAGGCCACCAGCCCCTGGGTGGCGTGCTGAGCGCTGTTGCGCAGCTGGGTGCGTGCGGTGTCGGTGCTGAGGTGGGTGATCACGCCGCCCAGCACCAGCAGCACGAGGGCGAGCATGCCGATGCCCAGGGCAGTCACCTGGCGGGCGAGGGAGCGGTGGTAGGTCGGGGCAGAGGGGGCCTGGGGTTGCATGACTTCGGAGGGCAAAGACGGTGGGGGCATCACAAAGAAAAGCGCCAAGCCTCGATACAAATCAATGGCTTGGCGCATGTTCGGATTGTAGGGATGCCACCCGGTCAGTCAGTGATTACACCTAGATACCTTCCGGAGATGGGGCGTGTGACGTTGCAGGCGGGCTACAGGCGGGCGTGTGCGAGCAGGTGGTCCACCATGTGCAGGGCGTAGCGGCTGGCGATGCGCTCCACGAACGCGGGGAAGTCCACGTGGGCGCTGTCGTCGGCCCGGTCGGAAATGGTGCGGATGGCGGCAAATGGCAGGCCGTAGTCGGCGCAGACCTGGGCGATGGCCGCGCCTTCCATTTCCACGGCCAGCGGGGCGTGCGCGGCCGTCTGCAGATCGTCCACGATGCGCTGCGAGGCTTCGGCCGTGGCGATGAACTGGTCGCCACTGACCACCAGGCCCGCGTGGGCGCGCGGTGCGCGTGTGCCCAGCAGGGGATCTTGCCAGGTCGCGGCCTGGGCCGTGCAGGCCTGCGCGGCCTGCTGCAGGCGCTGCACCAGGGCCGGGTCGCAGCCAAAGGCCGCCGCCCCATAGCCCGGCACCTGCCAGCGCGGGAACAGGGGGCGCACATCCATGTCGTGCTGCAAGAATGCCTGGGCCACGACCACGTCGCCTACCTGCACCCCGGCGCCAATGCCGCCGGCCACGCCGGTGAAGACCAGCTGCTGCACGTCCAGGTGCTCGATCAGTGTGGTGGTGGTGGTGGCCGCCGCCACCTTGCCGATACCGGTCAGGCCCAGCACCAGGGGCTGACCGTGCAGGTGGCCGCGCACAAAGCGCCGGCCGGCGCGGGCCACGACCTGGGTGTCTTCCAGCAGGGCGGCCAGGCCGTGTTGTTCTTCGGGAAGGGCGCTCAGGATGGCGAGGGTCATGGCACGGCTTTCGGGCATGCAAAACGGCCCCGCAGGGCCGTTGGGGGGGACACAAAGGTCCGCCAGTGTACGGGCAGCGCTCAGCGTAGCTCGCGGCGCAGGATTTTGCCCACCGGGGTCTTGGGCAGCTCGGTGCGGAACTCGATCACGCGCGGCTGCTTGTAGCCGGTGAGGTTGTCGCGGCAGAACTTGCGCAGCGTCTCTTCGGTCAGGCCGGCGTCCTTCTTGACGACCACCAGCTTCACCGCCTCGCCGGTCTTCTCATCGGGCACGCCGACCACGGCGCACTCCAGCACGCCGGGGCACATGGCCACCACTTCCTCCACCTCGTTGGGGTAGACGTTGAAGCCGCTGACCAGCACCATGTCCTTCTTGCGGTCCACGATCTTGATGTAGCCGCGCTCGTCCATGGTGCCGATGTCCCCGGTCAGGAAGAAACCGTCGGTGGTGGTGACCTTGGCGGTCTCGTCGGGGCGCTGCCAGTAACCAGCCATCACCTGCGGGCCCTTGACCGCGATCTCGCCGGTCTTGCCCAGCTCGGTCACGGTCTGGCCGTCCTCGCCGACCAGCTTCACCTCGGTGCTGGGCACGGGCATGCCGATGGTGCCGGTGAATTCCTTGGCGGTCACCGGGTTGCAGCTGACCACGGGGCTGGTTTCGGACAGGCCGTAGCCTTCCACGACCGGGCAGCCGGTCTTTTCCAGCCACAGCTTGGCCACGGCGCCCTGCACGGCCATCCCGCCGCCCACCGAGACCTTCAGGTGGCTCCAGTCCACGCTGTTGAAATCCGGGTGGTGGGCCAGGCCGTTGAACAAGGTGTTCACCGCCGGGAAGTTGTGGAACTGGTGTCGCGACAGTTCCTTGAGCGTGCCCGCCAGGTCGCGCGGATTGGTGATTAGGATGTTCTTGCCGCCGGTGTGCATGGCCAGCATCATGTTCACCGTGAACGCGAAGATGTGGTACAGCGGCAGGGCGCAGACGCTGGTCACCTGCTCGCCGCTCTTGCGGATGTTCTGCAGCACGGGGTTGAACCAGGCTTCGCACTGCAAGGTGTTGGCGATGATGTTGCGGTGCAGCAGCACGGCCCCCTTGCTCACGCCGGTGGTGCCACCGGTGTACTGCAGCACGGCGATGTCGTTGGGCCCGATGGCGGGGCGCTTGAAGGGCGCGCGCGTGCCCTGGCGCAGGGCGTCCTTGTAGCGCACGGCCTTGGGCAGGTCGAAGGCGGGCACCAGCTTCTTGACGTTGCGCACCACGTAGTTGACCAGGGCGCCCTTGAGCGTGCCCAGCGTGTCGCCCATGGCGCACAGCACCACATGCTCGACGGCGGTCTTGGCGATGCACTGCTGCAGGGTGTGGGCGAAGTTCTCGATGATGACGATGGCCTTGGCGCCGGAGTCCTTGAGCTGGTGCTCCAGCTCGCGGGCGGTGTACAGCGGGTTCACGTTCACCACCACGTAGCCGGCGCGCAGGATGGCCGCCACCGCCACGGGGTACTGGGTCACGTTGGGCATCATGATGGCGATGCGCTCGCCCTGCTGCAGCCCCAGCGACTGGAAGTAGTTGGCCAGGGATTGGCTTTGCCGGTCAATCTCGCCGAAGCTGCTGTCCTTGCCCATGAAGGAATACGCAGCGCGCGGGGCATAGGCCTTGAAAGCCTGCTCCATCAACTCTACGAGAGAGTGGTAGCTGCTGGGATCAATTTCGGTGGGTACGCCTTCGGGATAGGCCGCCAGCCAAGGACGCTCGCTCATGCTGTTGTCTCCGCTCATTGTTGTGATGCCGAATCGGCAGACATGGCGGTGTATGGCACCCTCCCCATGCCCAGGGTCCAGGCCCTTTGTCAGGATTGTGGTGGGAGGATTTCCGGGGGCATCTCTGTGCTAACCCTAGGTTTTTAGCGTATCGAATATCTTCTACGTAAAAAAACGAACGACAGTGCGTTTTTTGCGACAACGGTTGATCTCCATCAGCCGCGGCAGCCATGAAAAAAGCCCGCGCTGCGGGCAAGCAGGGCGGGCGGTGCGGGGTGCCGGTGGGGCGTCGCGTCAGGCGGCCTGGGCCGCGCGGTTCAGCGTGTCCCGGGTGTCCAGGGCGGCTTGGCGTGCGGCAGCGGCAAAGTCATCCCCGGAAGAGGCGTACAGGATGGCGCGCGAGGAATTGATGATGATGGGGCCGCCGCCGATGCGGGCAGCCTTCACGGTGGCCACGGCATCGCCGCCCTGCGCACCCACGCCGGGGATCAGCAGGGGCAGGCTGGGGGCCACGGCGCGCACGCGCTCAATCTCGTGCGGGCGGGTGGCGCCCACCACCAGACCGAGCTGGCCGTTGGTGTTCCAGGGGCCCTGGGCCAGCTTGGCCACGTGCTCGAACATCTGGGGCTGGCCGGGCAGGTCGGCCAGGGTCTGGGCCTGCAGATCGTCACCGCCGGGGTTGGAGGTGCGGCACAGCAGGAAGGCGCCCTTGCCCGCGTACTTCAGGTAGGGCGTGATGGAGTCGAAGCCCATGAAGGGCGACAGGGTCACGGCATCGGCGCCGTAGCGCTCGAAGGCTTCCTTGGCGTACTGCTCGGCGGTCGAGCCGATATCGCCGCGCTTGGCGTCCAGGATCACGGGTACGTGCGGCGCCACCTTGCGCATGTGGTCCATCAGCTTTTCCAGCTGGTCTTCGGCGCGGTGGGCGGCAAAGTAGGCGATCTGGGGCTTGAAGCTGTTCACCAGATCGGCGGTGGCATCGACAATCGCGGCGCAGAAGTCGTAGATCTTGGAAGCGTCGCCACGCAGGGCGGCGGGGAACTTGGAGGGCTCTGGGTCCAGTCCCACGCACAGCATGGAGTTGTTGCGCGTGGACGCGTCGCGCAGCATGTCGAGAAAAGTCATGAGCAGCAATTGTAGGTGGCGGGCACAATCTACGCCCTATGCCTGCCTTTACCCCCCGACAACTGACTCTTCTGGTGCTCTTGACGCTGATCTGGGGGGTGAACTGGCCCGTCATGAAGCTGGGCGTGATGCACTTTCCTCCGCTGAGCTTCCGCGCCCTGTCCATGTGGATCGGCGTGGCCGTGGTGCTGGTGGTGCTGCGCCTGCAGAACCAGCCGCTGGGCATTGCCCGGGCGCACTGGGGCACGCTGGCGCGGCTGACGCTGTTCAACATGGTGATCTGGCACTGCCTGGTGATCGTGGCCATGCCCATGGTGTCCAGCGGGCGCGCGGCCATCCTGGGCTACACCATGCCGATCTTCTCCGCCGTGCTCGGCAGCCTGGTCTGGCGCGACCGCCTGGCGGGCCGTGCCTGGTGCGGGGTGGGGGCGGCCTTCCTGGGGGTGTTGCTGCTGCTGTGGCACGAGTTCGGTGCCCTGGGCAGCCGGCCCACGGGCGCGCTCATGATCCTGTTTGCCGCGTTCTGCTGGGCCATCGGCACGCAGATGATGCGCCGCGCCGCCATGCCCGTGCCGGTGCTGACCATGGCCTTCTGGATGATGCTGGTCACCGCGCTGGTGCTGTCGCTGGGGGCCTTCACGCTGGAGCGGGCGCAGTGGCAGAGGCCGGACGACGTGGCCCTGGGCACCATCCTGTTCAACGGTCTGCTGGTCGTGGGTTTTGCCCAGGTGGTGTGGTTTGTGCTGGCGCGCAGCCTGCCGCCCGTGGCGTCGACGCTGAGCGTGATGTTCATCCCGGTGCTGGGCGTGTTCAGCGGCGCCTGGTGGCTGGGCGAGGTGCTGCACTGGCAGGACTGGACGGCCGTGGGCCTGATGGTGCTGGCAATCGCCTCGGTGCTGTGGCCGGCGCGCAAAGCGGGCTGAGGCGACGCGGGCCTGCCAACACCCGCGGCCGCAGGGCCTGCATCGACGGTGCTGCATGCGGGCGGCCGCATTTTGTGTGACCATGCCGGCGCAGCCTGCGGTCGGGTGCAACTTTTGCCGTCCGGCGCACTCCCACTGCGCTCGGCCGGCACCGCCGCCCGGGTTGGACTTTTTCAGGCTTTACAAAGGATTCCATGCTGAGCCACCTGCTCACCTCCATCATCAACGACATCCACGGCGACACCATCACGCTGCGCAAGCTGCTGGAGCGCTGCGGCCGTGAAGGCATGCTGCTGGTCTGCGCCATCGCCTGCCTGCCGTTCCTGATTCCCGTCTCCATCCCCGGCGTGTCCACGGTGTTCGGCGCGGCCATCGTGCTGCTGTCGACGGCGCTGTTCCTGGACCGCCTGCCGTGGCTGCCGCAGCGCATCCTGGACAAGGACCTGGACGCCAACAAGCTCAAACCCGTGCTGCACAAGGGTGTGGGCATGGTCGGCAAGCTGGACCGCTGGCTGCAGCCGCGTTGGTCGGGCCTGACCACATCGCCCATGCAGCGCGTCAACAGCGCCGTGCTGGTGTTTGGCGGCCTGCTGCTGATGGCGCCGCTGGGGCTGATTCCGTTCTCCAACACCGTGCCGGCCGTGGGCATCCTGCTGCTGACCGTGGGCATGATGCAGCGCGATGGCGTGTTCGTGCTGCTGGGCTACCTGGGCCACGTGCTCACGGTGGTGTACTTTGGCGTGCTGGCCTACCTGGCCTGGGTGGGCGGCAATTTCGTGCTCAGTTGAAGCGGCACGGTCGTATCGATTGCCCCCATGCAAAAAGCCACCGCAAGGTGGCTTTTGCATAGCTGCCAGCGCAGGCAGGGCAAGCGCTGGAGGCCAATTTGGCCATGAACGGGTTTAGCCGTTGGCGCGCTTTTCCAGGATTTCGAAGGCCGGCAGGGTCTTGCCTTCCAGCACTTCCAGGAAGGCGCCGCCGCCGGTGGAGATGTAGCCCACCTTGTCCTCGATGCCGTACTTGGCGATCGCGGCCAGGGTGTCGCCGCCACCGGCAATGCTGAAGGCGGGGGATTCGGCAATCGCCTGGGCCACGACCTTGGTGCCGTTGGCGAACTGGTCGAACTCGAACACGCCCACAGGGCCGTTCCAGACGATGGTGCCGGCGCTCTTGAGCATCCCGGCCAGCTTGGCGGCGGTTTCGGGGCCAATGTCCAGGATCATGTCGTCGTCGGCGACTTCGGTGGCTTTCTTGACGGTGGCCACGGCGTCGGGCGCGAAGGCCTTGGCGGTCACCACGTCGGTGGGCACGGGCACGGCGGCGCCGCGCGCGGCCATGGCGTCGATCACGGCCTTGGCTTCACCGACCAGGTCGGGCTCGGCCAGCGACTTGCCGATCTTCAGGCCGGCGGCCAGCATGAAGGTGTTGGCGATGCCGCCGCCGACGATCAGCTGGTCCACGTTCTTGGCCAGGGACTGCAGGATGGTCAGCTTGGTCGACACCTTGGATCCGGCCACGATGGCGGCCAGGGGGCGTGCAGGTGCGGCCAGGGCCTTGCTGATGGCGTCGATCTCGGCCGACAGCAGCGGGCCGGCGCAGGCCACGGGTGCGAACTGGGCGATGCCGTAGGTCGTGCCTTCGGCGCGGTGGGCGGTGCCGAACGCGTCGTGCACGAAGATGTCGCACAGGGCGGCCAGCTTGCGGGCCAGTTCTTCCTTGTTCTTCTTCTCGCCCACGTTCACGCGGCAGTTCTCCAGCAGCACCACCTGGCCGGGCGCCACCTGCACGCCGTCCACCCAGTTGGCGACCAGGGGCACGTCGCGGCCCAGCAGCTCGGACAGGCGCTTGGCGACGGGGGCCAGCGAATCGGCGGGCTTGAATTCGCCTTCGGTGGGGCGGCCCAGGTGGCTGGTCACCATCACGGCGGCGCCGGCCTTCAGGGCCATCTCGATGGCGGGCACCGAGGCGCGCACGCGGGTGTCTTCGGTGATGTCACCGGCGTCGTTCAGGGGCACGTTCAGGTCGGCGCGGATGAAAACGCGCTGGCCCTGGACTTTGCCTTGGGCGCACAGGTCGGAGAAGCGAAGGATGTTCATGGCAGCAACCGTGGAAGTCTTGTAGAAGAGTGGAATACGAACTGGGGCGCATTGTAGGTGCGCGCCCCTCGAAAACGCCTTATTTCCAGCGTTCGGGCTCGACAAACACCGTGCCCTTGTCGCTGGACAGGGTCAGCTGGCCTTCCTGGATGGTGGCCTGCAGCTGCATGCTGCGCTCGGCCAGGTTGCCCAACTCTTGCGCCACCTCGGAGGGGATGAAGTGCACCTGCAGCTTGCTCTGGCGGCCCACCTTGCCCTCCAGGCCCTTCCACCAGACGTTGGCCGCGTGGTTGAAGGGGTAGACGATGACGTGGTCCGACTTGTTGCAGGCCTTGGTGATGGGCTTTTCCTCGGGCTGGCCGACTTCGATCCACAGGCGCTTGGCGCCGGTGAAGTCGGTGATGTGCACGTCCGGATCGTCCGGGTCGGACAGGCCCACGCCAAAGCCCAGGGTGCCGTCGCCGTTGCACAGGTCTTGCAGCTGCCAGGCATTGATGGCCAGCGCGACCAGGCGGATCATCATGCGGTCGTCGGTCTCGCTGGGGTGGCGCGCCAGGGTCAGGTTGTGGTCGGCGTAGTAGTTGTGGTCGATGTCGGCGATCGACAGGTTGGCTTTGTAAACCGTGGATTTCAGGGCCATGGCGGGCGTTCTCGCTGTGCGTGCCCGCGGGCGGGCTGAAAAGATTTTTTCAAAAACAAGAGCTGCCTGCGCAGGTGTTTCCTCGCTTTGGCAGCTCTTGAAGGCTGAAACGCTTGTTTGGCAAGCGCTGTCAGCTATGGTTTTGCGTTACACGCGGCGGGCCAGCTCGGCCGCCTTGCCGATGTAGGAGGCCGGTGTCATGGCCAGCAGGCGGTCCTTGTCGGCCTGGGGAATGTCCAGGCTGCGGATCAGGTGGTGCAGATCGGCCGCCTGCACGGTCTTGCCGCGCGTGACTTCCTTGAGCTTTTCGTAGGCACCGGCCACACCGTAACGGCGCATCACGGTCTGGATGGGCTCGGCCAGCACTTCCCAGGCGTGGTCCAGGTCTTCCTGCAGGCGCTCCTCGTTCAGTTCCAGCTTGTTCAGGCCGGTCATCAGCGAGGTGTAGGCCAGGGTGGCGTAACCCAGGGCCACGCCGATGTTGCGCAGCACGGTGGAGTCGGTCAGGTCGCGCTGCCAGCGGCTGACGGGCAGCTTTTCCGACAGGTGCTTGAGCAGTGCGTTGGCCAGGCCCAGGTTGCCTTCGGCGTTCTCGAAGTCGATGGGGTTGACCTTGTGCGGCATGGTGGACGAGCCGATTTCGCCCGCCTTCAGCTTTTGCTTGAAGTAGCCCAGCGAGACATAGCCCCAGACGTCGCGCGAGAAGTCCACCAGGATGGTGTTGGCGCGGGCCACGGCGTCGAAGAACTCGGCCATGTAGTCGTGGGGTTCGATCTGGATCGAATAGGGCTGGAAGTTCAGGCCCAGGCCCTGGGGTTCGGGCGTCTCGATGACCTTCTTGGCGAAGGCTTCCCAGTCGAAGTCGGGCCAGGCCGACAGGTGGGCGTTGTAGTTGCCCACGGCGCCGTTCATCTTGCCCAGCACCTTGACGTTGGCGATCTGCTCCGTGGCCTTTTGCAGGCGCACCAGCACGTTGGCGATTTCCTTGCCCACGGTGGTGGGGCTGGCGGTCTGGCCGTGCGTGCGGCTGAGCATGGGCACATCGGCGAACTGGTGCGCCATCTCGCGCAGCTTCAGCGTGATGCGGTCCAGCGCCGGCAGCACCACCATGTCACGGCCCACGCGGATCTGCAGGGCGTGGCTGGTGTTGTTGATGTCCTCGCTGGTGCAGGCAAAGTGCACGAATTCCGCAGCCTTCTGCAGCTCGGGGCGGCCATCGAACTTGCCCTTGATCCAGTACTCCACGGCCTTCACGTCGTGGTTGGTCGTCTTCTCGATCTCCTTGATCGCCGCTGCGTCGGCTTCGGAGAAGTTGCTCACCAGACCGTGCAGGTAGGTGCGTGCACCTTCCGACAGCGGGGCAAACTCCGCAAAGCCAGCATCCGACAGCGCGATGAACCAGGTGATTTCCACCTGCACGCGGCGGTGCATGTAACCCTGCTCGCTCATGATGGGGCGCAGGGCAGAAAGTTTGGCGGCGTAGCGGCCGTCGAGCGGGGAGAGGGCGGAGATGGTGGACAGACTCATGGGGCGTGATTGTAGGTGGCCCGGCTTTGATCTGCACTGCCGGGTCTCCACATCCCATGGACGCGGCCCCGGAAAAAACAAGGGCACCGCGGCGGGTGCCCTTCGTCGAAATAAAAAGGTTGCGAAGCGTCCTGAAGCGAATTAAGAGAGGGAGGGAGGAGATGCACCCCAAGACGGACAGCCACCGCTCAAGTCGGGGCAGGCTTCGCAACACTAAAACTGGCAGGATCCAATCCCTGTCAAGCAGTCAGAGCAGGCAGTTCGGGGAAAGTTCCCAAAATTTTTCTGCCTGGGTCTTGCTTCAGGCCATCATAGAGCCAGCAGTTTTTCCAGTGGTAGGCGAACACGCACTTCTTTGTGTGCGACGGGGCTGACAATCTTCCAGGCCGCCTGGGCGGTATCGCGCGGGATCGGTTCTCCGGTGGCCATGCCATCGCGATTGAGCAGCACCGCCACGCGCGGCGTGGCCGCCGAGGCACCGCGGCGGATGACCACGCCGGTCTCCCCGCTGGCCAGCCGGACCCAGGCGCCGGGTGGGTAGATGCCCAGGGCCTTGACCAGGGCGGCGCCGGCTTCGTCCATGGACTTGGTCTCGTCGTAGTAGCTGGCCTGCATGGCCGAGGTGACGGACATGGGGTCGCGGTTGGCGCGCGGGGCGATCCGGGCGCCGAAGATGTCGGCGCGCTGGATCAGCCGGGCCATCTGCTGCCCCAGGGTCTTTTCCGCCAGCTTGCCGGGCGCGCGGTGGTGGTGGGCGCGGATGGCGTCCAGCCACAGCGGGTCGCTGATGCCCATGCGGCGCAGGATGGCGACCGAGCTGTCCGAGTGGGTGTCGATCTCCTGGGCCTGCTGCGGGCTCAGCGGCGCGGTCTGCTGCGCCAGGTCATCCTGCAACTGGGCCATGCCGATGTTCATGCTCAGGGCGGCACGCCCCAACGGCAGCACCCGGTTGTCCGGCCAGCGCAGGGTTTCGCGGGCGGCCGTCATGCAGACCACGGCCGTCAGCATGGCATGCGTGGCGCTGTAGTAGCGCGTTTCCTCGGCCGACATCTGCATCAGGGCCAGCAAGGTGCCGTCCGTGGTTTTGAGCAGGTACTGGTTCAGTGCGCTGAACAGGTCTTCAAAGCGCTGGGCAAAGTCGCCGGGCTGGGGGTTGCGCAGCAGCTGGGTCAGGCCCAGCTGCCACTCACGCCAGGCCGGAGGCCCGGAATCACGCAGACTTTCCACGGGGGCCGCGGTGGTCTGCATGGTCATGTTGGCGATCTGGTTCAGCGGCTTGTCCGACAGCAGCAGCGACTGGATCTGGGCCAGAAAGGCACGGTAGCTGTCGCCGGACTCGTCGGTGTCGACGAACAAGGTTTGCCCGCGGGCCAGCAGGATGCGCAGATCCTCGGCCGAGCGGATGACGAAGCCCTTGTTGGCCAGCAGGCTGCCGCCAACGCCCCGCAGTGCGAACGGGATGGGCTGACCAAAAGGAATGGTCGCTAAATTGAGTTCAACGAGTTTCATTGCAACAACAAACAGGGTTGAACATATTTTTACATTTTTGGCCGGGTGTCTTTAGCGGACAGACCCCGCAATGCCAGGTTTCAACGCTGGAAGACGGCATGCCACAGCGCCAGGATGGCGTCACGGTGCTGGGCCACGGTGGCCTCGGGGACCTGGCCATTGCCCTCATCCAGGCGCGATTTGTGCTGGATGCGGCGCAGTTCGCGGTATGCGGTGGCGGCGTGCTGGCCCACCCCTTCGGGCAGCAGCCCGGCTGCTTCGGCGCGCTGCAACAAGGCAATATTGCCGACGTTGCCGATCAATTCAGGGTGTTGGCACGACTGGGACAGCACCAAGTATTGCACGGCAAATTCCGCATCCACCATGCCACCCGGGCTGTGCTTGACATCGAACAGGGCGCTGCGCACCGGGTGGGCACCGCGCACGCGTTCGCGCATGCTGACAATTTCTTCCTGCAGCGACT
This sequence comes from Comamonas sp. GCA5, assembly GCF_036541385.1. Classification (NCBI taxonomy): domain Bacteria; kingdom Pseudomonadati; phylum Pseudomonadota; class Betaproteobacteria; order Burkholderiales; family Comamonadaceae; genus Comamonas; species Comamonas sp. GCA5. The sequence goes on from NZ_JAZHFR010000004.1 coordinate 43,476, forward strand.
GGGGGTCGCGAGGGGCCGTGATCACGGCCTCGCGCACGGCATCGAAGCGCTGGCGCAGGTCATCGCTGCCCAGCACGAAACGCGCGCGGGTCATGGCCTGGTGCTCCCAGGTCCAGGCGGTGTTGCTGCCGCGCTGCTGCTGGTAGTCGGAATAGGACTGGAAGCTGCTGACCAGCAGGCCGGAATTGCCGTTGGGGCGCAGCGCCGTGTCGATCTCGAACAGGTCGCCCTCGCCGGTCTTGACGGTCAGCCAGTTGATCAGCTTGCGCACCCAGGCGGTGTAGATCTCGGGGGCGTTCTCATCGGCATCATCGAAGATGAAGACGATGTCCAGGTCGCTGCCGTAGCCCAGCTCCTTGCCGCCCAGCTTGCCGTAGCCCACGATGGCGAAGTTGGGGCTGTCGCGGTGGCGCTGCTTGAGGCGCTTCCAGCACCACTGGGCGGTCACGCGCAGCACGCTGTCGGCCAGGGCGCTGAGGTCGTCGGCCACCTGCTCCACCGTGATGGCGCCTTCCACGTCGCGGGCCAGGGTGCGGAAGGTTTCCGCATGGTGGGCGCGGCGCAGCAGGTTCAGCAGGTTCTCGTCGTCGTCCTCGCCGGTGCTCTCCAGGGCGGCCAGGCGCAGCGCCATCTCGTGCTCGAAGTCGGCGGCGACAAAGCGTTCGGTGAACAGCTGCTCGCTGGCCAGCTCGTCGATCACCCCGGGGTGCTGCAGCAGGTAGCGCGCCGGCCATTTGGCGGCCCCCAGCAGGTGCAGCAGCCGGTCGATGACGGACGGGCGCTCGAGCAGCAGTGCCAGGTAGCTTTCGCGGCGCAGCAAGGGCTCCAGCCAGTTGATGAAGCGGATGGCGGACGTTTCCTCCAGCTGCCCCTGGGTGACGCGCTGGGCGGTTTGTTGCACCAGGCGGAACAGGCGGCTGCGGGCTTCGTCACGCAGGCCCCGCACCTTGGGGTGCTCGCGCCATTCGGCCACGCGCGCGGCCATCAGCGGCGGAATCTGTTCGATCAGGGTGTCCAGCTCGGGGGCAGGGGTCTTCTGTGGCGCGCGCGGCCCGCCGCACATGCCGCTGCTGCAGCCGTCGGACTGGTTGCTGCCCAGCAGGGTGTCGAACTCCTGGGCCACCAGTTCCCGGTGGGCATCCAGCTGCAGCAGGAAGCTGCGGGTGTCGGCATAGCCCATGGTGTGGGCGATCCATTCCAGGTCTTCGTCCCGCGTCGGCAGCACGTGGGTCTGCTGGTCGTCCAGGTACTGGATGCGGTGCTCCACGTTGCGCAGGAAGGTGTAGGCCTGGGCCAACTGGTCGGCGGTGTCCTGCGGCATCAGGTTGGCGCGGGCCAGGCGCTGCAGCGCTTCAAGGGTGGGGCGGCAGCGCAGTTCCGGGAACTGTCCGCCGCGCACTACCTGCAGCAGCTGGACCGTGAATTCGATCTCCCGGATGCCTCCGCGCGAAAGCTTGACGTCGTTGGCACGCTCCGGGTGTCCGGCACTGCGGCGGGCCGCATGTTCGCGGATCTGGCGGTGCAGGCTGCGCAGCGCGTCAAAGACGTTGTAGTCCAGGTAGCGGCGGAACACGAAGGGCAGGACCACGGAGCGCAGGGCCTGGACATTGGGTGCCTTGATGCTGGCGGTCGGCGCCACGACGCGGCTCTTGAGCCAGGCAAAGCGCTCCCACTCGCGGCCATGGACCTGGAGGTAGTCTTCCAGGGCCGACAGGCTGATGGCGGCTGGGCCGGAGTTGCCGTGGGGCCGCAGTGCCAAGTCCACACGGAAGACGAAGCCATGTTCCGTGGTGTCGCCGATCAGGCTGTAGATCGCCTTGACGGCCTTGCCGAAGTATTCATGGCTGCTGATCTTGCCGCGCCCATCGGGCTGGCCCTGGGTCTCGCCTTCGTGCTCGTAGACGTAGATCAGGTCGATGTCGCTGGAGACATTCAGCTCGCGGGCGCCAAACTTGCCCATGCCGATGATCCAAAGGGGCACGGCCTGGCCGTCGGCGCCCAGCAGCGGGCCATGGCGTTCGTCGAGTTCCTGGCGCGTCTGCTGGCAGGCGTGGTCCAGCGCCAGTTCGGCCAGGGCGGTGACCCCCTGGGTGATGGTGGCCAGGTCGGCCTGCTGGCTGCAGTCCAGTTCCATGAGACGTTCCATCGCCAGTTGTCGCAGCATGCGCAGGGCCGCTGACAATGGGTGTCCCTGGGCTTGCAGGGCCTGGAGCGCCTGTTCCAGGGTCTGCCGTGTGGGCGGTCCGGGGGGCAGCAACGCCAGGACGTCGCCATAGCGGCGGTGGAGGCGCTGCCAGAAGCGCGAATGGGCGGCGGGGCTTGTCGCGGGCGTCGGAATAGGGTCTGCGATCTGCATGCTTGGCGCTGGTTGTGCGAGTTCACGGCGTCCTGTGGACGTTACCCGGGATGTCGTGCCCTGGTCTGAGCAAGCGGGCGATAATTCCAGCCACTGGTGAACCCACGAATGATCGATCTGAGCCCTCCCCCTCCTTCAAGAAAGCTGCATCTCGTGGCCCGCGTGGCGCGTTGGACCTTGGGACTGGTGCTGGCGTTCTGGTTGGTGCTGATGGGCGTATGGGGGGCTCTGCACGGATTCATTGTGCCGCGAATTGGGGAGTGGCGCGTGCAAGTGGAGCGTTTGGCGACGCAGGCCCTGGGGGCTCCGGTGCGCATTGATGCCCTCACGGCGCGCTCGGAAGGCCTGTTCCCGACCATAGAGCTGTCCGGTGTGTCCATCCTGGACCCGCAGCAACGCCAGGCTTTGATGTTGCAAAGGGTGGTGGTGACGGTGTCGGCGCGCTCGGTGCTGCGCCTGGGGCTGGAGCAGCTGTATATCGATGCCCCCGAGCTGGATGTGCGCCGTCTGCAGGACGGGCGCTGGCAGGTCGCGGGCCTGGACGTGGTGTCCAGCGACGCCACGCAGGACAACCGGGCCCTGGAGTGGCTGCTGGAGCAGCCCGAGCTGGTGATCCAGCGTGGCGTGGTGCAGTTCACCGATGAACAGCAGTCCCCCGAGGCCACGCAATGGCGCGATGTGGAGGTGGTGGTGCGCAACCGCCACTGGCACCACGTGCTGCGCATGGACGCCACTCCCGTCGCAGGCGAGGGTGAGCGCATGCAGGTGGTGGGCGAATTCCGCCAGCCGCTGCTGCCTTCGTCCCTGCCCCCGTGGCAGCGCTGGAATGGCCAGTGGTATGCCGCCTTGCAGATGCGCCAGGTACCGGCCTTGCCCTGGCCCCAGGCCTGGGGCATCCAGGCGATCGAGGCCCGCGGCGCGGTGCGCGTCTGGGTCGATGTGGCCCGCGGGCAACCGGTGGGCGTGTCGGCCGACGTGGCCCTGCCACAGGCCGAGATCCAGTGGCACGACCGCCAGGTGCCGGCCTTGCAGCTGCAGCAGTTGCACGGCCGGCTGCAGGCCGACTGGCAGGACCAGGCCTGGCGGCTGTCCGGCCAGAACTTCAGCTTTGTCCAGGTGGATGGCCAGCACTGGCCCAGCAGCAACTGGGAGGTGCGCACTTCGGGGCCTGCGGCACAACCGCGCACCCAGGTGTCCCTGGACTACGCCGACATCGCCATGGCCGCGCAGGTGGTCCAGGCCTTGCCGGTGCCGGCCGAGGTGCTGGCCCCTTTGCAGCGCTGGAAGCCCGAAGGCGCCGTGCGGCAACTGCAGCTGGAATGGGCCTCGCCCACCGACTACCAGGCGCGTGGACGTGTCAGCGGCCTGGTGGTCCAGCCGCAGCCGGCCGAGCACGGGACCGGATTGCCCGGGGTCGAGGGCTTGAATGCCACCTTTGAGCTGGACGAGCGCGGTGGCAAGGCCAGTCTGGATCTGCAATCCGGGGTGTTGCACTTCCCCGGGGTGTTTGAGGAGCCGGCGATCCCGATGGACACGCTGCAGGCGCAGGTGCGCTGGCGGGTGGACCGTGGCCACCTCCGGCTGGATGTGCCCACCCTCCGCTTTGCGAATGCCGATGCCCAGGGCCAGGCGCAAGGCAGCTGGCGCATGGGCGAGACGTCGGAAGACCGCCTGCCCGGCTACCTGCAGCTGAATGGGGAGTTGGAGCGGGCCGACGGCGCGCGCGTGCACCGCTATCTGCCGCTGGAGGTGCCGGAGCTGGCGCGCCACTATGTGCGCGACAGCGTGCGCCAGGGCGAGGGCCGCAAGGTCCAGTTCGAGGTGCGCGGCAACCTGCACGACATGCCGTTCGAGCAGCCGGGCAGCGGGCGCTTCTACATCCAGGCGCCGGTGCGCAACGTGGTCTACGACTTCGCCCCGCAGCGGCTGCTGGGGGCTGGCCACCTTCCGTGGCCGGTGCTGCAGGACCTGAGCGGCACGCTGGTGTTCGAGGGCAACAGCATGGTGGTGCAACAGGCGCGCACCGGCTTCCAGGGGCAGGGCGCCTTGCGCATGGACAGCATCGAGGCGCGCATTCCCGATCTGAACCACCCGCACCTGACGCTCAAGGTCGCGGGCCAGGCACCGCTGCAGGCGCTGCTGGGGGTGGTGCAGACCTCGCCCCTGGCCGCCATGACCGAGCATGCGCTGGACACGGCCAAGGCCCAGGGTCCGGCCAGCCTGGCGTTTGAGCTGGACCTGCCGATTGACCACCTGGAGCGCACCCGGGTGCAGGGGCGCCTGGGCTTGCGCGGCAACAGCCTGCAATTGACCGCCTCCACGCCGCTGTTGCAGCAGTTGGGGGGCGAGGTGCGCTTCAGCGACCAGGGCTTTGCCCTGGCCGGGGTGCAGGGGCAGTCATTGGGTGGACCGATCAAGCTGGACGGCGGCATGGCCTCCGTGAAGGATGGGGTGCGCATCCAGGCCCAGGGGCAGGCCACGGCCCTGGGACTGAAGAAGGATGGCAGCTTGCCGGTGGCCACGCAGCTGGCGGAGCATGCCGAGGGCCGGGCCGCCTACAGCGTCAGCGTGGTGGCCAGGCAGGGGCAGCAGACGGTGGTGGTGCGTTCGGACCTGCGCGGCCTGGCCCTGCGCCTGCCGGCCCCGCTGAACAAGCCTGCCGAGGACAGCCTGGGGCTGGAAGTGACGCAGACGCTGGATGCCGCCCATCGCCATGAGTTGCGGGTGGAGGTGGCCGGGCGCGGCCAGGTGGTGTATGCCCAGGATGTGTCCGTCGAACCGGCGCGGGTGCTTGCCGGGCGCATCGTGCTGGGCGACTGGCCCAAGCAGGGCCTGCCCGACAGCGGGGTGGTGGCGCAGGTGCAGTGGCCCACGCTGGATGCCGATGCCTGGCTGGCGGTGCTGGACGCGGGCGGCGGCAGTGGCGCCAGCGCCGTGCCGGCGCAGGTCCAGAGCTACCTGCCCCAGCGCCTGGAGCTGCGCGTGCCGCGCCTGCTGCTGCGCCAGCGCGAGCTGGTCGGTGTTCAGGCCGACCTGGTGCACAGCGGCGACACCTGGCGCGGTCAATTGCAGGCCCAGCAGTTTGGCGGCTATGTCGAATACCGCTCCGCCAGTGCGGGCGGCAGCACGGGGCGCCTGTTTGCGCGCCTGTCCCACTTGTCGATCCCCAAGGCCGAGGCGCAGCGCCTGGACCAGGCACCGCCCGACGATGTGGACCCGGACAGCCTGCCGGCCCTGGACATCCAGGTGGAGCGCCTGGAGATTGCGGGCAAGGCGCTGGGGCAGTTGTCGCTGCAGGCCCGCAACCGCGCCGGCGAGGCGGGGCGGGAGTGGTTGCTGGAGCAATTCCAGCTCACCACCAAGGAGGCCCGCTGGAAGGCGAATGGCTATTGGGGCGCAGCACGCCCGGGTGCTGCGCGTACCACGCACCTGAGTTTCCTGCTGGACATGGACAGCGCCGGGCAACTGCTGGACCGCTTCGGCATGGAGGGCGTGATCCGCGATGGCCGTGGCCAGTTGAGTGGCCATATCGCCTGGCGCGGCTCGCCCATCACGCCGCATTGGCCGAGCATGGACGGGGCGGTGCACCTGCAGGTGGACAAGGGGCAGTTCCTGAAGGCGGAGCCCGGCATGGGCAAGCTGCTCAGCGTGCTCAGCCTGCAGTCGCTGTCGCGCCGGGTGACCCTGGATTTCCGCGATGTCTTCAGCCAGGGCTTTGCCTTTGACTTCATCCGCGGCGACGTGAACGTGGTCCAGGGCGTGGCGCGCACCAACAACCTGCAGATGAAGGGCTTGAACGCCGCCGTGCTGATGGAAGGCCAGGCCAGCCTGGTGGACGAGACGCAGGACGTGACCGTGGTGGTGGTGCCCGAGATCAACGCCATGACGGCGTCGCTGGCGGCCACGGCCATCAACCCGGTGATCGGTCTGGGCAGCTTCCTGGCCCAGGTCTTCTTGCGCGGGCCGCTGATGGAGGCGGCCACGCGCACCTTCCACCTGCACGGCACCTGGAGCGACCCCGTGGTCGATCCCGTGCGCAAACGCCCGGCCGCCGCCCCGGCGGCCAGTGAGGCCCCTACCACCCCACCCGGAGGACGCCCATGAAAGTCGCGGTCTTGCAAATGGTCTCCACTCCCGACGTCGCGGAGAACCTGCGTGCTGCGCAGCAACTGGTGGCCCAGGCCAGCAGCGAAGGGGCCGAGCTGCTGGTGCTGCCCGAGTATTTTTGCGGCATGGGCTGGCGCGACACCGACAAGCTGGCATGGGCCGAGCCGCTGGGCACCGGGCCGGTCCAGCAGGCGCTGGGGCAGATGGCCGCCACGCACGGCGTGTGGCTGGTGGCCGGCACGGTGCCGATCCGCGGCGCGGACGCCCGCAAGGTACGCAACACCAGCCTGCTGTACGACCCGCAAGGCCGGCAGGTGGCGCATTACGACAAGATCCACCTGTTCCGCTTTGCGACGGACAGCGAGCGCTACGACGAGACCGCCGTGATCGAGCCCGGGGCCACGCCCGTGGTGGCGGCGATCACGGACCGCAGCGGCCAGACCTGGAAGCTGGGGCTGAGCGTGTGCTACGACCTGCGCTTCCCCGAGCTGTACCGCCAGCATGCGGCCCTGGGGGCCGACATTCTGCTGGTGCCGGCGGCCTTCACCCACACCACGGGCCAGGCGCACTGGGAGGTGCTGCTGCGCGCGCGCGCGATTGAAAACCAGTGCTGGCTGCTGGCGGCCGCCCAGGGCGGCAAGCACCCGAACGGGCGCCAGACCTGGGGCCAGAGCATGGTGGTCGACCCCTGGGGGCAGATCGTGGCCCAGCAGGAACAAGCCGGGCCGGGCATCAGCTACGCTGTCCTGGAACTCTCATTTTTGCAGCAGGTGCGCCAGCGCCTGCCTGCCCTGGAGCACCGTTGTTTGTAAATCCGCTGCAACCTTGGCCCTGGCAGCGCTGGCACAGCGCCTGGCGCCGCTGGTCCCTGTGGACCCTGTTGGTCGTGCTGGTGGCCGGCATGCTCATCATCATGGTCTGGCTGGCCGGGCGCTACGAAGCCTCGCAGGTGCAGGACAAGCTGGAGCGCGATGCCGCGCAGGCGGTGGTCGAGATCCGCTCCGCGCTGGGGCGCAACCTGCAGGACCTTCAGGCGGTGAACGCCCTGCACGTCACGCCCGAGCAGTGGAGTGTGCGTGTGGCCGAGATGCTGCAGGTGCGCCGTGAACTGCTGCGCGTGGAGTGGCGCGGCGAGGACATGGACATCCGCCAGGTGGCGGAAACACCCTACCGCTCGGTGGTGTGGGACACCGACCTGCGCGAGGAATCCTTCAGCCACGCGGTGACGGCCTGCGCCAACGCCAAGCGCACCAGCAGCCCGTCGTATTCGCCCAGCTACTTCCAGATCCTGGGCGAGGCCATGGGCGCCGAGCTGATGGAGGTGTGTCTGCCGCAGATGGAGGCCGGCCATATCAAGGGCTACATGGTGGGCACCTATTCGCTGCAGAACATCCTGACCACCCAGGTCAGCAAGAACCTCACGCAGAGCCAGGAAGTCTCGTTCACCGAGCCCGACGGCACGCGCCTGGCCCTGGTCGGCGCGGCCTGGCGCGGCTCGCGCGTGTTCACGGCCCAGCACCTGCTGGACCTGCCGGGCAACACCATGGTGCTGCGCATGGACAGCTGGCACCGCGCGCCCAGCGTGTTCCCGAACGTGCTGACGGCCCTGGTCACCGGCATGGCGATTGCGCTGGGCTCGGTGCTGGTGGTGCTGGTGCGCGACAACCGCCGCCGCCTGCGCGCCGAGCGCGACCTGGGCGACGCCCTGGCCTTCCGCAAGGCGATGGAGGACTCGCTCATCACCGGGCTGCGCGCGCGCGACCTGCAGGGCCGCATCAGCTACGTCAACCCGGCGTTCTGCGCCATGGTGGGCTTCAGCGCTGAAGAGCTGCTGGGGCAAAGCTTTGCCCCCTACTGGCCGCCCGAGCTGGCTGAGGAATACGTGCGCCGGCAGGCGCGGCGCCTGGCCGGGGCCATTCCGGCGGCGCGCGAAGGCCATGAGTCGGTGTTCATGCGCAAGGATGGCACGCGTTTTCCGGTACTGATCTTCGAAGCCCCGCTGATCAATGCCCAGGGCCAGCAGACCGGCTGGATGAGTGCCTTCATCGACATCACCGAGCAGCGCCGCATGGAGGAGCTGACCCGGGCCTCGCACGAACGCCTGCAGGCCACGGCGCGCCTGGCCACGGTGGGGGAAATGGCCTCCCTGCTCAGCCACGAGCTGACCCAGCCGCTGATGGCCATGTCCAGCTACGCCAATGGTTCGCTGAACCTGCTGGCGCAGGATGGCGACCTGGAGCGGCTGGAGGCTGGGGCCCTGCGCCAGCGCCTGCACGAGCTGCGCTCGGCCATGCAGCGCATCGCCTTCCAGGCCGACCGTGCGGGCAAGGTCATCAAGAGCGTGCGCGACTTTGTGCGCCGCCGCAGCCAGACGCACGAAGGCATCACCGCCACCGAGCTGCTGGATGCCGTCATGCCCCTGGTGCGCATGCAGGCCAGCAAGCTGGGCGTGCAGGTGCAGGTGGACATCGAGCCGCGCCTGCCCCCCGTGGTCTGCGACGCCACCATGATCGAGCAGGTGCTGCTGAACCTGGCGCGCAACGCCATGCAGGCCATGGAGCAGGCGCCGCCGGCGCACAAGGCGCTGCACATGCGCGCCTTGTGGGACGACGCCGCGCAGCGCGTGGTGTTCGCGGTCGAGGACCAGGGCTGCGGCATTCCGCCCGAGGTGGCCGAGCAGCTGTTCACCCCCTTCTTCACCACCAAGGACGAGGGCATGGGCCTGGGGTTGAGCATGTGCCGCACCGTGCTGGAGCAGCACGGTGGAGAATTGCGCCATGCCGCGAATGCCCCACGGGGCACGGTGTTTACCTTCAGCCTGCCGGTGGCGGGCCTTCAAGACCAGTTAAGCTGATTCCCATGGAACCTGTGACCAATGCCACGGTGTATATCGTGGATGACGATGCGGATGTGCGTGACGCCCTGGCGTGGCTGCTGCGTTCGCGGCGCCTGTACAGCGAGAGCTTTGCCAGCGCCGAAGACTTTCTGTCCATGCTGGCTGAGCGCCCTGTGCCCCGCCATCCCCAGTGCCTGCTGCTGGACGTGCGCATGACGGGCATGACCGGCCTGTCGCTGTTCGACCTGCTCAAGCAGCGCGAGGGCCTGATCCAGACCGTGCCCGTGATCTTTCTGACCGGCCACGCCGATGTGCCGACCGCTGTACAGACCGTCAAGCAGGGCGCCTTCGACTTCTGTGAAAAACCGTTTTCGGACAATGTGCTGGTCGACCGCATCGAGCAGGCGCTGCAGCAGTCGGCCCAGTACCTGGAGGCCACGGCCCTGCGCCATGTGCTGCTCAGCCGTCTGGGCGAGCTGACCGACCGCGAGCGCGGCGTGATGCAGCTGGTGGTCGAGGGCGTGCCCAACAAGCTGATTGCCGACCAGCTGGACATCAGCGTGCGCACGGTGGAAGTGCACCGCGCCCGCGTGTTCGACAAGATGCAGGTCAAATCGGCCGTGGAACTGGCCAACCTGCTGCGTGCGCACGGCCAGCTGTAACGCGGCCCGGAGGCGCCCCTGCGCACCTCGCGTGCGGAGAGGTGCCCCTGGCGTCAGGCGGGGGTGATTGTGCACCCCGCCATCAAAAAAGGCTCTGAATAAATTCAGAGCCTTTTTGCTGTCAGGCGCTTGTCTGTCAAGCGCCAATAGCTATGCTTTTTGGTGTGTTACTGCGCGCGCTCGCCGACAAAGATTTCCACGCGGCGGTTGCGGGCGCGGCCTTCGTTCGTGCTGTTGGAGGCAATCGGCTGGTAGGAGCCGCGGCCCTCGGTGTGGATGCGGCTGCCGCTGACGCCACGCATCATCAGGTAGTCGCGCGTGCTGTTGGCACGGTTGAGGGACAGCGGGTTGTTGATGGCGTCCGAGCCGGTGCTGTCGGTGTGGCCGACGATGCGCACTTCGGCATTCGGGCTGGTGCGCAGGCCTTCGGCAAAGCGGTCCAGGATGGGGGCGAAGTTGGTCTTGATGTCGTAGCGGCCGGTGTCGAACGAGATGTCGCTGGGGATTTCCAGCTTCAGCTGGTTATCCGCGGTCTGCACCACATTCACGCCGGTGCCCTGGGTGGCCGCTTGCATTTCCTGCTTGCGCTTTTCCTGGTTCTGCGACCAGATGTAGGTGCCGATACCACCCACGGCGGCACCAGCCACGGCGCCGACACCGGCCTTGCCCCCGGTGGCCGCGCTGATGGCAGCGCCGGCGAGTGCGCCCACCCCGGTGCCGATGGCGGTGCGTTTCTGGGTGTCACTCATGCCCGAGGTGCCGTCCGCGGCACAGCCGGAGAGGATGAGGGCGGCCGCCACGGTGGCGGCCAGGGTCAGATTCTTGCGCATGGTTGTATTCCTTTTCATGGTGGCACGGCGGTGTCGCGCCGTGCGTGGGACCATTGTGTGAATCGCCACGACCAGGTCTATCGGTCACGCCAGATGCCGGGCGTAGGAATTTGCCTTTGCGGCGCGGCCTCAGTGCGGGTCGCGGGGTTCGTCCTGGGGGGGGAGTTCCCCCTTGCTGCGACCCTGGAACATGGTCCACCAGACAATGCCCAGCAAAATCACCAAAGCCAGCAAAGCTTCAAGCAAAATCAGGCCCATGACCGTATCTCTCCTGCTTCGTGTGTCGATGGCGCTGATTGTAGGCACCCTCGCCGCCTGCTCCTCCGGCCCCCGGGTTCCCCCTGCCACCTCCTCCCAAGACGGTCCGAGCACCAGTTTCCCCACGGGGGCGGTCATTGATACGGCCCCGCTGGGCCCGCCCTCGCTGCGCGCCAAGAGCCGTTGGCTGCCGGTGCGCTGGGCCGAGCTGCCAGGCTTTGACGACGACGCCCTGCACGAAGCCTGGAACGCCTGGCTGCGCAACTGCGAGCGGCCCCACGCCGCCCTGGCGGGCCTGTGCAAGGACGTGCGCCGCCTGAGCATTGCCAGCCCGGCCGAGCAGCGCCACTGGCTGCAGACGCAGCTGCAGCCGTACCGCGTGGAGTCGCTGGATGGCCGCTCGGAAGGCATGCTGACCTCGTACTACGAGCCCGAGATGGTCGGCTCGCGCGTGCGCACGGCCGAGTTCAATATCCCGCTGTACCGCACGCCGCAGAGCTTGGGCACACGCAAGCCCTGGTACACGCGCCAGCAGATCGAGACGTTGCCGGAGGCCCAGGCCGCGCTGGCCGGGCGCGAGATCGCCTGGCTGAATGACCCGGTCGAGGCCCTGGTGCTGCACATCCAGGGCTCGGGCCGGCTGCGCATCACCGAGCCCGATGGCAGCGTGCGCCAGATCCGTCTGGCGTATGCGGGCACCAACGACCAGCCCTACAAGAGCGTGGGCCGCTGGCTGCTGGACCGGGGCCTGATCACCGACGCCAGCTGGCCCGGCATCAGTGCCTGGATTGCTGCGAACCCGGGGCGGGTGCAGGAAATGCTGTGGAGCAACCCGCGCTATGTGTTCTTCAAGGAAGAGCCGCTGGAAGGCCTGGACGCGGCCTTCGGCCCCAAGGGCGCGCAGGGCGTGCCGCTGACGCCGGGGCGCTCCATCGCGGTGGACCGCGGCAGCATCCCCTATGGCACGCCGGTGTGGCTGTATTCCAAGGGCATGGAGGTGGAATACAAGCGCCTGGTGATGGCGCAGGACACGGGCAGCGCCATCGTGGGCGCGGTGCGGGCCGACTATTTCATGGGTTGGGGCAAGAGCGCCGGGGATCTGGCCGGGCGCATCAAGCAGCCGCTGCGGCTGTGGGCGCTGTGGCCCAAGGGCCTGCCGGTGCCGCAGCAATAAACAGAGCGGCTGGTGCTCGTCTGCTGACGCTTTCAAGGTGTTTTTTCGGGATTGCGCATGAGGTATGGAGATGGCGCCAAGCGCTATATTCCCTGCCTTTTACGTTTCGCCATGCAATGCCCTCGCTGCAATCACCATCACACACAAAAGATTGGCCTGAGCCGCCACAAACGACAAAGATGGATGTGCATGGGATGTCGCCGAACCTTTGGTGACAAGGACTTGCGCCTCATCGATCCAAAGACCAAAGCTCTGGCCTTGGCGATGTATGCCGAAGGTATTGCCGCAAGAAAAATCGAACGTCTATTGCACGTGAGCCACAACGCAGTGTTGGGTTGGGTGCGCAAAGAAGTTGCTGGCAAAGCACTTCAAGCGCCAACAGCCAAAGATCTAGCGGTCATTGAGGCCGATGAGATGTGGAGTTATGTGGGCTCAAAAAACAGCCCATCTGGCTGTGGTGGGCAATAGACAGGGCAAGTCACCAGATCGTCGGTTTCGCACTTGGGGAGCGAGGAGCGAAAACAGCCAAAGTGCTGCAGCCTCAACTACCTATGGATGCGCATATCCATTACTGCACGGATGCACATCGGCCTTATAAGGCCATCATCAAGGTTGAGCAGCACACGGTAGGCAAGGCTCATACCCATCACATTGAGAGTCTGAACAATAAGTTGCGTTGGTACTTGGCTCGGCTTGGGAGAAAGACGCATGCATATAGCAAGAGCGCTACCGCGCTCTTGCATTCGCTGCTATTTGTCTGGCAGCGCAAGTTTGGGGCATCGTTGAAGCCCCAAACAGGGTACTTGCTGAGCAAACGATTGTGGGATCACGATATTCAAATACCTATTTAGCAATCCCGTTTTTTCTTTGAAAGCATGGTGGGATGAGCGCTGCCAGCTCTCATTTCTGCGAATCTTTCCTCCTCCGCACCCAGGCTGCTTCGGCAGCCTTTTTTTGTGCCGCGCCAGCGTGGCGCATGGTCGCGTACACCGCAGGACGGTGGTCACGATGGCGCCGCAAGCCGCAAGCCGCAAGCCGCAAGCCGCAAGCCGCAAGCCGCAAGCCGCAAGCCGTATGCCGTATGCCGTATGCCGTATGCAGGCGGGGCCGTACGAGCCGGCGGTCCAGCCACGCAGCGCGGGGGCGTCTTGCAGGCCCCTTCAGCGCTTCCCGGGCCGCCACGCGCGACCGGGTGCGCTTCAGTCGGTTTCGAAAAAGCGGCTCACGCGCGGCGGCTGGTCCAGCACATGGAAGGCCAGCTTGCGTTCGCGCAGGGCCACGTCGGCGGCCGTGACGCGTTCGAAGCGGCGCAGGTGCTCGGTCCAGGATTCGTCCACGATCTGTTCCACATAGCGCTCGGGCTGCTCCATGCTGTGCAGCAGGCTCCAGCCCACGGCGCCCTGGCGCAGGCGGCTGCGGCGGCTTTCCTGCATCAGCGTGCGAAAGCGTTTGGCCTTGGCCGGGTTGATGCGGTATTCGATCTGCACCACCACGCGGCCGCTTTCGGGTTGGTCGTGCGTGGGCGGTGTCCAGGCCTTGGAGGGGCTCAGGTCTTCCAGCGCCTGGCGCTCGGTCACCAGGCGCTGCACCAGCAGCATCACCAGCACGCCGGTGGCCGCGGCGCACAGCAGGCTGGTGGGCACGCTGGTCAGCGAGGCCACCTTGCCCCACAGTGCCGCGCCGATGGCCGTGCCGCCCATGATGGACATCTGGTAGGCGGCCATGCCGCGCGCCCGCACCCAGTTGGGCAGGGCCATCTGGGCCTTCACGCCCAGGCTGTTGGCGGTGGAGATCAGCGCCATGCCCGCGACCATCATGCAGGCGATGGCCAGCAGCAGGTGCGGCACCAGGGCGATGCCCACGGTGGCCAGCGCCATGGTGCAGGTGCCGACGATGACCAGCTTCTCGCCCAGCGCCTGGCGCAGGCGCGGCAGGAACATGGCGCTGACGATGGCCCCCGCGCCCATGGAGGCCAGCAGGATGGTGAAGGTACCGGCGCCGCCGACGAAGTGCCCCTCGAAGCGCTGGGCCGTCAACGGCAGCAGCGCCATGATGGCCGTAGACATGAAGAAGAAGGCCACGGTGCGCGCGATCACGGCGCGCATGCGCGGCGATTCCTTGACGAACTGCAGGCCCACGCGCATCGCGCTGTGCAGGCGCTCGCGGCCCAGCGGGTTCTCGGGCTGGTGGCGCTTCCAGCGCACCAGCACGATGCCCGAGATGATGGACAGCACGGCATTCAGCACAAACACCCAGGCGCTGCCCAGGCTGGCGATGATGCCGCCGGCCACCAGCGGGCCGATGATGCGCGAGGCGTTCATGGCCACGCCGTTGAGGGCCATGGCCGAGGGCAGGTGGGACTTGCTGACCATCTCCGGCAGCAGGGCCGAGAACACCGGCCAGCGCATGGCCGTACCAATGCCGTTGGCAAACGTGAGGGCCAGCAGCAGCGGCGCCGTCATCCAGCCCATGGCCACGGTGATGCACAGCAGCACCGCCACCGTGGCCACCAGGAACTGCGTGGCAATCACGTAGCGGCGGCGGTCCAGGATGTCGGCCAGCGCGCCGCTGGGCAGGCCCAGCAAAAAGACCGGCAGGGTGGACGCCGTCTGCACCAGGGCCACCAGCACCGGCGAGGTGGTCAGTGAGGTCATCATCCAGGCTGCGGCCACATCGTTCATCCACATGCAGATGTTGGCGGCCAGCGTGACGCCCCAGAGCATGCGGAAGCTGGGCGAGGCCGCCAGCGGTGCCCAGGTAGACACGGGCTTGGCAGCCTGCGTGCTGGGCGTGGCACCCGGTTCTTCAAGAATCCGCCCCGGCTGGGGCGTGTGTGACGGGGGGGCTTGGTGGTCTGGCATCACCGGCGATTGTCGCGGCAGCGGCATTTTCTTGCAGTCCAGGTTTGGACAGGGTCCAAGCCCTGGGGCGCTATAGCCCGGAGGGCACGGGGGGCATTGGCCAGACGGGGCTGGCCTTGACCTCGCCCAGCGAAAAGCTGGTGTGCATGTCCTTCACGTTCGGCAGGTTCAGCAGCACGCGGCGCGTGAACTGCGAAAAGCTCTCCAGGTCCTTGGCCACCACCTGCAGCTCGAACATGCCCTTGCCGCTGATGTAGTGGCAGGTCACCACCTCCGGGATGGCGCGGATGGCCTCTTCCATTTCACGCGTGCGGGCGCCGGAGCTGATTTCCGCATCGATGCGCACAAAGGCCAGCACGCCCAGGCCGATCTTGTGGCGATCGATGGCAGCGTGGTAGCCCAGGATGTAGCCGGCCGCCTCCAGCGCCCGCACACGGCGCCAGCAGGGGGCGGCGGACAGGCCGACGCGCTGCGCCAGCTCGGCGTTGGTGAGGCGTCCGTCGGCCTGCAGGTGGGTCAGGATGGCCAGGTCAAATTTGTCCAATTGATTCACGTTAACCCTTGTTTGAGCAAGATTCTTGCTCAATAGTGGATTTGAAGGGCAAAAAAAGCAATCACTTACCCGAACGGGACTTCTACACTTGATTCACGTCATCGACACAGACACAAGAAGAGGCCGGTCATGAGCCAGGCCTCACACCAGGAGACACAAGATGAAGGCCCCACGCAATGACGTCGCGCTGTGCGCGCACGCCCCCGCCAGTTTTGGCGACCTATGGCACCACGGTGCACACCCCTGCGCAGGAGGTGTGCAATGAACGCCCCGCTGGACGACGTCACCCGCCGCGCGCTGGAAAGCATCACGCTCGATGACAAATACACCCTGGAGCGCGGCCGCGCCTTCATGAGCGGCGTGCAGGCCCTGGTGCGCCTGCCCATGCTGCAGCGCCAGCGTGATGCCAAGCACGGCCTGAACACCGCCGGTTTCATCAGCGGCTACCGGGGCTCGCCCCTGGGCACCTACGACCAGTCGCTGTGGGCGGCCAAAAAGCACCTGGAGGCCCAGCACATCGTCTTCCAGCCCGGCGTCAACGAGGAACTGGCCGCCACGGCCGTCTGGGGCACGCAGCAGCTGGACCTGTACCCGCAGACCAAGAAATACGACGGCGTGTTCGGCATCTGGTACGGCAAGGGTCCGGGCGTGGACCGCTGCTCCGACGTGTTCAAGCACGCCAACATGGCTGGCACAGCCCAGCATGGCGGCGTGATCGCGATTGCGGGCGACGACCACATCAGCAAATCGTCCACCGCCGCCCACCAGAGCGACCACATCTTCAAGGCCTGCGGCACGCCGGTGTTCTTCCCCAGCAATGTGCAGGACATCCTGGACATGGGGCTGCACGCCTTCGCCATGAGCCGCTTCTCGGGCCTGTGGTCGGGCATGAAGACCATCCAGGAGGTGGTGGAGTCCTCGGCCAGCATTGCTGTCGATCCGGACCGCGTGAACATCGTCCTGCCCGAAGACTTCCAGATGCCACCCGGCGGCCTGCACATCCGCTGGCCCGATGCGCCGCTGGAGCAGGAAGCGCGGCTCATGGACTACAAGTGGTACGCCGCGCTGGCCTATGTGCGCGCCAACAAGCTGAACTACAACGTGGTGCAGGGCGCCAACGACCGCTTTGGCCTGATCGCCAGCGGCAAGGCCTACAACGACATGCGCCAGGCCCTGGTCGACCTGGGGCTGGACGATGCGGTCTGCCGCCAGCTGGGCATCCGCGTGCACAAGGTGAACGTGGTCTGGCCGCTGGAGGCGTCGATCACCCGCGACTTCGCCCAGGGCCTGCAGGAAATCCTGGTGGTCGAGGAAAAGCGCCAGGTCATTGAATACCAGCTCAAGGAAGAGCTCTACAACTGGCGGCCCGACGTGCGCCCCAACGTGCTGGGCAAGTTCGACGAGCAGCCCGGCGACGACTCCGGCGGCGAATGGAGCATGCCCAACCCCAGCCAGAACTGGCTGCTGCGCCCCAAGGCCGACCTGACGCCGGCCATCATTGCCCAGGCCATTGCCAAGCGCCTGAAGAAGCTGGGCGTGCCGGCCGACATCGAGGCGCGCATGGAGCAACGCCTGGCCGTGATCGCCGCGCGCGAGCGGGCCCTGGCCGAGCTGCCTGCCGGCGGCAATGACCGCACGCCCTGGTTCTGCAGCGGCTGCCCGCACAACACCAGCACCCGCGTGCCCGAAGGCTCGCGCGCCGTGGCCGGCATTGGCTGCCACTACATGACCACCTGGATGCCCGACCGCAACACCAGCACCTTCACGCAGATGGGCGGCGAGGGCGTGACCTGGGTCGGCCAGTCGCCCTTCACCCAGGAAGCCCATGTGTTTGCCAACCTGGGCGACGGCACCTACTTCCACAGCGGGTTGCTGGCCATCCGCCAGAGCATTGCGGCCGGGGTGAACATCACCTACAAGATCCTGTACAACGACGCCGTGGCCATGACCGGCGGCCAGACCGTGGGCGAGCGGCCCGAGGGCCACTCCGTGGCGCAGATCGCGCACAGTCTGCGCGCCGAGGGTGTGGTCAAGCTGGTGGTGGTGACCGACGACCCCAGCAAATACCATGGCCGCACGCACCACATCGACGCCAACCCGGCGCGTGCCCAGCACCAGGAGCTGATCAACGACCTGCCCGCCGGCATCGAGGTGTTCCACCGCGACGAGCTGGACCGCATCCAGCGTGAGTTCCGCGCCATCCCCGGGTGCGCGGCCATCATCTACGACCAGACCTGCGCCACCGAAAAGCGCCGCCGCCGCAAGCGCGGCACGCTGGCCACGCCGGACAAGACCGTGGTCATCAACGAGCTGGTGTGCGAGGGCTGCGGCGACTGCTCGGTGCAGTCCAACTGCCTGTCGGTGGAGCCCGTGGAAACCCCGTTCGGGCGCAAGCGCCGCATCAACCAGAACACCTGCAACAAGGACTATTCCTGCGTCAACGGCTTCTGCCCCAGCTTTGTCACCGTCGAAGGCGGCACGCTGAAGAAGCCTAAGAAGGAGAAGAAGGGCGATCTGTCGTCCCTGCCCGCCATCCCAGAACCCCAGCTGCCCAGGGCCGACACCGCCTGGGGCATCGTGGTCGGCGGTGTGGGTGGCACCGGCGTGATCACCATCGGCTCCCTGCTGGGCATGGCCGCGCACCTGGAGGGCAAGGGCGTGATCACGCAGGACGCCGGGGGGCTGGCACAAAAGGGCGGCGCCACCTGGAGCCACATCCAGATCGCCAACCGGCCCGAGGCCATCTACACCACCAAGGTCGACATGGCCAAGGCCGACCTAGTGATCGGCTGCGACCCCATCGTGGCGGCCAACAAGGCCTCGCTGGCGGTCATGCAGAACGGCCGCACCTTCGTGGCGCTCAACAGCCACGGCACGCCCACAGCGGCGTTCGTGCACAACCCCGACTGGCAGTTCCCCGGTGGCAGCTGCGAGGCGGCGATCGCCGGGGCCGTGGGCCCGGGTCTGGTCGGCTGCTTTGACGCCGAGCAGGCCGCTGTGCAGCTGCTGGGCGACAGCATCTACACCAACCCGCTGATGCTGGGCTATGCCTGGCAAAAGGGCCGGGTGCCACTGACCCGCGCCGCACTGATGCGCGCCATGGAGCTCAACGGCGTGCAGGTGGCCAACAACCAGGCCGCTTTCGAGTGGGGGCGCCGCTGCGCCCACAATCTGGCCGAGGTCGAGGCCCTGTACCGCACGGCCCAGGTCATCCAGTTCGTGAAGAAGACCGGCCTGCAGGAGCTGGTGGCCCAGCGCGAGCAGTTCCTGACGGGCTACCAGAACGCGGCCTATGCGGCGCAGTACCGCAGCTTCGTGGACCAGGTGCAGGCGGCGGAAGGGCGGCTGGGCAGCTCGACCCGGCTGACCGAGGCCGTGGCCCGCTACCTGTTCAAGCTGATGGCGTACAAGGACGAGTACGAGGTGGCACGCCTGCACACCGACCCGGCCTTCACCGCCAAGATCGCCGACATGTTCGACGGTGACTACAAGCTGGTGCACCACCTGGCGCCCCCGCTGTCGGCCGACAAAGACGCTCAGGGCCATCTGGTGAAAAAGTCCTACCAGCCCTGGATCCGCAGCGCGTTCGGTGTGCTGGCCAAGCTCAAGGGCCTGCGCGGCACCCCGCTGGACCTGTTTGGCCGCACGGCCGAGCGCCAGACCGAGCGGGCGCTGATCGTTGAGTACCGCGACTGCATCACGCAGCTGCTGCCGCAGTTGACGGCCGACAAGCTGGAGCTGGCGGTGCAGATTGCGCGCATCCCCGAGGACATCCGCGGCTACGGCCACGTGAAGGAGCGCCACCTGGCGGCGGCGCGCAGCAAATGGCAGGGCCTGATGCAGCAGTGGCAGGCCCCGCAGCCCGGCGCCCAGCACCGGGCCTGAAACGGGTGGGGCGCGGGGGGGGCACCGTGCCCCGTCCGGCGGACGGCGGCGTGGCCGTGCCGGCTGAAAATATTTAAACCATAGCTGCTCACGCATGCTGGATGCGCGTCAGAGCACGATTTGGCTTGAAAAACCCGGGCCGGCAAACACCGGCCCGGACTCAGGTTTAGCCCCGGCGGCTCCCAAGGCGCACGCATACAATGCTTCGTTGACTTGTGCTCGGCTATGCTGTAGCGCTTGGCAGGCCGGATGGCCTGTTCTTTTTTTGACCCATTCCGCTTTGGAGTTCGTCCGTGTTTATTTCTTCTGCCTTTGCCCAAACCGCTCCTGCTGCTGCCGCTGGTGGCGGTGACATGATGTCCTCGCTGACCGGCATGCTGCCCCTGGTGCTGATGTTCGTGGTGCTGTACTTCGTGATGATTCGTCCCCAGATGAAGCGCCAGAAGGAACACCGCTCCATGGTGGAAGCCTTGGCCAAGGGCGACGAAGTGGCCACCGCCGGTGGCATCCTGGGCCGCGTGGTGGACCTGGACGAGCAGTTCCTGTTCATCGAGATCGCGTCCGGCGTGAAGGTGCAGATCCAGCGCAGCGCCGTGGTGCAAGTGCTGCCCAAGGGCTCCGTCAAGTAATCAGCCGCATTCGCTGATCGAGTGGGCCGGTGGGCTTTCCCAGGCATGCCGCGCCCTGTTTCCTGCGTGAGAGATAGAGCGCGATCATGAACCGATACCCGGTCTGGAAGTACGCGATCCTTGTGGTCGCGCTACTCATTGGGGTGATCTACACCCTGCCCAATTTCTTCGGCGAGGCCCCTGCGGTGCAGGTGTCCTCGGCCAAATCCACCGTCAAGGTCGACGAGGGCGTGCTGGCCCGCGTGCAAAGCGCGCTGCAGGCGGCCTCGCTGTCGCCCGACATCCTGAGCCTGGAAGGCTCGTCCGTGCGCGCGCGCTTCAACACGCCGGACGAACAGCTCAAGGCCAAGGACGTGATCGAGCGTGCGCTGATCACCGACGCCTCGGACCCCGCCTACATCGTGGCGCTGAACCTGGTGTCGCGCTCGCCGCAGTGGCTGTCGTCCCTGGGCGCACATCCCATGTACCTGGGCCTGGACTTGCGCGGTGGCGTGCACTTCATGCTGCAGGTGGACATGCAGGCGGCGCTGACCAAGCGTGCCGATTCGCTGGCCGGTGACCTGCGCACCATGATGCGCGACAAGAACATCCGCCACGGCGGCATCAACCGCGATGGCCAGGCGATCGAGATCCGCCTGCGCGACGACGCCAGCATGACGGCGACCCGCAATCTGATCACGGACCAGTTCCCGGACCTGCAAGTGGCCGAAGCCAGCACCGGCGCCGATGGCCGCCTGCGCGCCACCATCAAGCCCGAATCCCTGCGCAAGGTGCAGGAGCAGGCGCTCAAGCAGAACATCACCACGCTGCACAACCGGATCAACGAGCTGGGCGTGGCCGAGCCCGTGATCCAGCAGCAGGGCCTGGACCGCATCGTGGTCCAGCTGCCGGGCGTGCAGGACACGGCCAAGGCCAAGGACATCCTGGGTCGCACCGCCACGCTGGAGCTGCGTCTGGTCGACGAATCCACCGAAGGCCGCGCCGCCGAGATGGGTTCGGGCAACGTGCCCTTTGGTTCCGAGCGCTACCTGGACCGCAACGGCAACGCCGTGATCGTCAAGAAGCAGGTCATCCTGACCGGCGAGAACCTGACCGACGCCCAGCCTGGCTTCGACAGCCAGACCCAGGAGCCCACCGTGAACCTGGTGCTGGACGCCAAGGGCGCCCGCATCTTCAAGGACATCACGCGCGAGAACATCAACAAGCGCATGGCCATCATCCTGTTCGAAAAGGGCAAGGGCGAGGTCGTGACGGCACCGGTGATCCGCTCGGAAATCGGTGGCGGCCGCGTGCAGATCTCGGGTCGCATGACCACCGTGGAAGCCAATGACACCTCGCTGCTGCTGCGTGCGGGTTCGCTGGCAGCGCCCATGGAGATCATCGAGGAATACACCATCGGCCCCAGCCTGGGTGCCGAGAACATCGACCGTGGCATCAACTCGGTGGTCTGGGGCTTCATCGCCATCGCCATCTTCATGTGCATCTACTACCACCTGTTCGGGGTGTTCTCCACCGTGGCGCTGGGGGTGAACGTGTTGCTGCTGATGGCCATCCTGTCCATGCTGCAGGCCACGCTGACGCTGCCCGGCATTGCCGCGATGGCGCTGGCGATTGGTGTGGCGATCGACTCCAACGTGCTGATCAACGAACGCATCCGCGAAGAGCTGCGCTCGGGCATGTCGCCGCAGGCGGCGATCCACGCTGGCTATGACCGCGCCTGGGCCACCATCCTGGACTCGAACCTGACCACCCTGATCGTGGGCCTGGCCCTGCTGGCCTTCGGCTCCGGCGCGGTGCGCGGCTTTGCCGTGGTGCATTGCATCGGCATCGCCACCAGCATGTTCTCGGCCGTGTTCTTCTCGCGCGGGCTGGTGAACCTCTGGTACGGCCGCCAGAAGAAGCTCAAGAGCGTGTCCATCGGCACCATCTGGCGCCCTGACGGCTCGGCCGTCGAAGAAGCGAAGTAAAGGAGGAAGACATGGAACTCTTCCGTATCCGCAAAGACATTCCGTTCATGAAGCACGCGTTGGTGCTCAACGCGATCTCCATCATCACCTTCGTGCTGGCGGTGTTCTTCCTGGTGACCAAGGGGCTGCACCTGTCCGTGGAATTCACCGGGGGCACGGTCATGGAGGTGGCGTACAGCCAGCCTGCCGACCTGGAGAAGGTGCGCAACACCATCCAGGCCAAGGGCTACACCGACGTGACGGTGCAGAACTTCGGGACGGCGCGCGACGTGATGATCCGCATGCCCGTGCAAAAGGACGTGACCTCGGCCCAGCAGAGCGAGCAGGTGATGGTGGCGCTGAAGGCCGAGGACCCCGAGGTGACCCTGCGTCGCACCGAGTTCGTCGGCCCCTCCGTGGGCGAGGAACTGGTGACCAACGGTTTGCTGGCCCTGGGCGTGGTGATGCTGGGCATCATCGTCTACTTGGCCTTCCGTTTCGAGTGGAAGTTCGGCGTGGCCGCCGCCTTCGCTAACTTCCACGACGTGGTGATCATCCTGGGCTTCTTCGCGTTCTTCCAGTGGGAGTTCTCGCTGCCCGTGCTGGCCGGCGTGCTGGCGGTGCTGGGCTACTCGGTCAACGAGTCGGTGGTGGTGTTTGACCGGATCCGCGAAACCTTCCGCAAGCAGCGCAAGATGGACACCAAGGCCGTGATCAACCACGCCATCACCTCCACCATGAGCCGGACCATCATCACCCACGCGTCGACCGAAGCCATGGTGCTGGCCATGTTCTTCTTTGGGGGGCCCAGCCTGCACTACTTCTCGCTGGCGCTGACCATCGGCATCTTGTTCGGCATTTATTCGTCCATCTTCGTGGGCGCCGCCATCGTGATGTGGCTGGGCGTCAAGCGCGAAGACCTGGTCAAGCCGACCAAGCAGGAGCAGGACCCGAACGATCCCAACGCCGGGGCCGTGGTCTAAGGTCACTGTGGCCACGACGCTGTTCACACCAAAAGGCACCTTCGGGTGCCTTTTTTCATGGCCGTGTCAGCCGTGCGCCGTGCGCTGGAACAGCCCGCCAGGCAGGCGGGACAGCCAGCCCTCCAGCTCCAGCTCCAGCAACTGGGCCTGCAACTCGGCCGCCCCCCAGCCGGTGCGGGCGGACAAGGCATCCAGTCCGATGGGGTCGTAGCCCATGGCCTGCAGCAGCTGGTGCTCGGCGGCAGCGGGGGCGCTGGTCGTGGCATCGCTCGCTGCTGGGGGCCGCTGGCTGCTGGGGCCCTGCAGTTCCTCCAGGATGTCCTGCGCGCAAGTGACCAACTTGGCGCCCTGCTGGATCAGGGCATGGCAGCCGCGGGACTGTGGGGCGTGGATGGAGCCCGGAATGGCAAACACCTCCCGCCCTTGCTCGGAGGCGGTGCGAGCCGTGATCAGCGAGCCGGATGCCAGCGCCGCCTCAACCACCAGGGTGCCGCAGGACAGCCCCGAGATGATGCGGTTGCGCTTGGGGAAGTTGCTGGCAATCGGCGGTGTCCCCAGCGGGAACTCGCTGAGCATGAGTCCGTGCGCGGCAATCTGGTGGGCCAGCTGCTTGTGCTGGCGCGGGTAGACCCGGTCCACCCCGGTGCCGACGACGGCGATGGTTGGCACTTCCGTGGTGTCCGCGGCGAGGGCGCCGGCGTGTGCGGCGGCGTCGATGCCCAGGGCCATGCCCGAGACGATGCACCAGCCCATGTCGGCCAGGCTGTGGGCAAACTGCCGGGCGTTGTCAGCGCCCTGGGGCGTGGGGTTGCGGGAGCCAACCATCGCCAGGCTGCGGGCACTGTGTGTCAATGGCTGCGGACGCTGCAGCCAGCGTGCCTGCCCGGTCACATACAGCATCAACGGGGGATCGGGGATGTGCAGCAGGCTGTCCGGGTAGCGGACGTCGCCCAGTGTGACCAGGGCGTGGCTGCAACCTTCGGCGGCCCCTTGCAGCCACTGCCCGGTGGTGGACAGGGCCTGGGCAAATCCTTCGGGCGCGTGGCGCAGCTGGGCCGCCTGGGCCAGGCTGACGCAGTCCTGCAGCTCGGTGACCGAGGCCTGGAAGATGGCGGGGGCGGAGCCGAAACGTGCCAGCAGGCGGCGTGCGGCCGCGTTGCCCACGCCGGGCGTGAGGGACAGGCGCAGCCAGGCTTCCAGCTCCGGGTGTTCCAGGGGCGGAAGCGCGGTGGCCATGGGCGTCACTGCGGAGAGATCAGTCGATCACCGATTTGAACGCCGTGCTGGATGTCCATGATGAGGACGTAGGACACACGGTCGAAGCTGCGGAACACCATGGCCAGCCCGTTCTCCTCGTCGGGCAGCTTGACGGTGGCGCGTTGCGGGTCGGTCTTGTCGACCATGGTCTGGCCCTGGGTCATCAGCGACAGCACCATGCCGGGAACCAC
The DNA here is from genome assembly GCF_036541385.1 of Comamonas sp. GCA5. NCBI lineage: Bacteria > Pseudomonadati > Pseudomonadota > Betaproteobacteria > Burkholderiales > Comamonadaceae > Comamonas > Comamonas sp. GCA5. The sequence goes on from NZ_JAZHFR010000004.1 coordinate 68,004, forward strand.
CCCGTCCTGGGTGCCCTTGTTGATGGCCACCACCTGGTGCTGGGTGCCGTAGCGCACGGCGGTGCTGCTGTACAGCGAGGCCACATGGGCGGTCACCGGCTCCTTGGGGGCGTGTGGGACGAAGCTGAGGTACTGGCGAGGCGGCTCGGGCAGCAGGCGGTCACCGGCCAGGATTTCTTCCTTGATTCTGGTGATGTGCACGCTGGCCGGCAGGGTGGGGCTGCGCTGGGCCTTGTCGGGTGCCGGGGGGGCCGGGGTTTCGCTGCGCTCCAGCTCGGCCTGGCCCAGGTACTGGGCCTCGTAGCCCAGGATTTCCTTGGTGATCGGGTCGCGCACGGGCGTGGCTTGGCGGAACAGGCGGTAGCTGCGCGACGTGCCAGGGCTGTGCAACAGGGGTGCATCGACCGGGCCGCGCGCATAGGCCCGATCCCCGGGCGAGAGCATGATGCGTTCGTTGTCGCCGGCGATGATGCGGGGCGCGCGCTGCAGCGTGTCGGTATTGATGACCAGGGGCTCGGTCAGGAACGGCTCGATCAGGTGCATCTGCAGCGTGGGCAGGGCCAGGTCCGACAGGCTCTCGCTGCGCACGCGCGGAGTCAGCTTCACGGTGGGGGTGCCGGTGCCGCGCGTGCTGCTCAGGCGGGCATAGCCCCCGGATTTCTCCAGGTACAGCACCTGGCCGGGGTAGATCAGGTGCGGGTTGGCAATCGCCTGCAGGTTCATGCCCCACAGCTCCGGCCAGCGCCAGGGCTGGCGCAGGTACAGCCCGGCAATGCGCCACAGCGTGTCGCCGGACTGCACGGTGTAGCTGTCTGGTGCGTTGGGGTTCAGCGCGGCCAGGGGCACGCCTTGCTGCGCCACTTGCTGGGCGGTGGCGCGCTGCGCCGCGGTGACCGGAAAGGAGGGCTGGGCCTGTGCCGCAGCCGTGGTACCGCAAAGCAGGGTACCGATGGCCCAGACCCAAGTGGTGGCAGTTCCCTTCATGTTTCTTCCCTCTCCTTGGTGCAGGCTTTTGGCTGCTGTGCAACGAATCATCCTGGCAGATTCTCATTCCAAGGCCTTGATTGGGCAATGCATATCGGCCCCAGGGGCTGCGTCATTTCGTGAAAGTGGCGAAAATAGCGACAAATTTTCTGAACTTGCCATGGCCTTACTTCCGATTCTTTGCTTCCCCGATCCCCGCCTGCACAAGGTCGCCCAACCTGTGAAGCAGGTGGACGCGCGCATCCGCAAGCAGATCGAGGACATGTTTGAGACCATGTATGACGCCAACGGCATCGGCTTGGCGGCCACGCAGGTGGATTTCCACGAGCGCCTGATCGTCATCGATGTCTCGCAGGACCGCGACCAGCCCCTGGTGCTGATCAATCCGGAGCTGGTTTGGGCCAGTGACGAAAAGCAGGTGGGCGAGGAAGGCTGTCTGTCCGTGCCCGGCATTTACGACGGTGTGGAGCGCTCCACGGCCGTCAAGGTGAGGGCCCTGGACGAAAACGGCAACAGCCGCGAGATCGAGGCCGAAGGCCTGCTGGCGATCTGCATCCAGCACGAGATGGACCACCTGATGGGCAAGGTGTTCGTGGAATACCTGTCGCCCCTCAAGCGCAACCGCATCAAGACCAAGCTGGTCAAGATGCAGAAGCAGGCGGCCCACTGATGGCGGTGCGCCCAGGGCAGGCCCAAGGGTGGCGCTGGGCGTGGGTGGTGGCCGGCTGCATGGCCTTGTCCGCCTGCATGGTGCCGCAGTGGCAAAAGCCCGGCACACCGGCCGCGCAGATTGCGCAGGGCATGGGGGCGCCGCAGGTCAAGGTGGCCCTGGCCGACGGCAGTGAGCGCTGGGTCTACAGCTTCCAGCCGGCGGGCCAGCAGGTCTACCACATGGTGATGGATGGGCAGCAGCGCCTGCTGCGCGTGGAGCAGGTGCTGCAGGAGGCCTATTTCCAGCGCTTGCGCGTGGGGGTGGACGACCGCCAGAGCGTGCTGGATTTCTTCGGACGCCCTGCGCTGGTCGAGGGTGTCGCCAACTTCAAAGGCGATATCTGGACCTACCGGATTCGCGAAAATGGCATCGACCGCCAGGCGCACGTGTTCCTCGATCCGCAGGGCGTGGTGCGCCGTGTGATGTTCACCGACGAACGGCGCCTGGACGACGATACGCGCCCTTGAAGACTCCGCCTGCGGCACCGGTGGTCGGCCCGGCAGCGCGGCAACTGGCAGTTTTGCCTTGGATGGAACGCATGAGAGTGATTTTTGCTGGCACGCCCGATTTTGCGCGGGTGGCGCTGGAACGCCTGCTGCAGGCAGGTTTTGAGGTCCCGCTGGTGCTGACCCAGCCCGATCGCCCCGCAGGCCGCGGCATGAAGCTGCAGGCCTCGCCCGTCAAGCAGTGCGCCCAGGCGCACGGCATCCCGGTGGCGCAGCCCCTGAGTCTGCGCCTGGACGGCAAATACCCCGAGGACGCCACTGCCGCGCGCCAGGCCCTGCTGGAGGCCCGCGCCGATGTGATGGTGGTGGCCGCCTATGGCCTGATCCTCCCGCAATGGGTGCTGGACCTGCCACCGCGCGGCTGCCTGAACATCCACGCCTCACTGCTGCCGCGCTGGCGCGGCGCGGCGCCCATCCACCGCGCCATCGAGGCCGGCGACGCCGAGACCGGGGTGACCATCATGCAGATGGACATCGGCCTGGACACCGGCGACATGTGCCTGATCGAGCGCCTGCCGATCACCGCCAGCGACACCACGGCCAGCCTGCACGACAAGCTGGCCGACCTGGGGGGGCGCATGATCGTCGAGGCGCTGGAGATGAGCGCCTGCGGCGGCCTGCCGCGCACCCCCCAGCCGGCCGAGGGCGTGACCTATGCCCACAAGATCGAGAAAGCCGAAAGCTGGATGGACTGGCGCCTGTCGGCCGACGCACTGGACCGCCGCCTGCGTGCCTTCAACCCCTTCCCCGGGGGCGCCACGCAAGCGGGCGACGAGGTCATCAAGCTGTGGGCGGCCGTGCCCCAGGCCTATGCCGGCTCGGCCCTGCCGGGCACCGTGCTGGCCGCGGACGCCGATGGCGTGGTGGTCGCCTGTGGCCAGGGGGCGCTGTGCCTGACGCAACTGCAGCGCGCGGGCGGCAAGCGCTTGCCGGCGGCGGATTTCCTGCGCGGCTTTGAGCTGCCCGTGGGCGCGGTGCTGACCCAGCCTGCCGACGCCTGAACATGTCGGTGCATTCCATGAGACAGCGCGCGCAGGGGATTGCGCGCGATCCGGTCTATCGCCAGGGCGTGCAGGCCGTGCTGGCCACCATGCTGGGGATTGCCGCCTGGGGCCTGGTGACGGGTGTGGCGATGGTCAAGAGTGGCATGTCGGTGCCGCTGGCGCTTTTCATGTCGCTGATCGTCTATGCCGGCAGCGCCCAGCTGGCGGTGCTGCCGCTGATGGTGGTGGGCGCGCCGCTGTGGGTGGTGTGGTTCACAGCCATCTGCGTGAACCTGCGCTTCGTCATCCTGAGCAGCATGTGGCGCCACTATTTCAGCCACCTGCGCCGCCCGCACCGCCTGGCGCTGGGCTATTTCAGCGGGGACGTGATCTTCGTGGCCTTCAGCCAGCGGTTCAGCACCCCGGAGAAAACGCCGGAACAGCTGCCCTTCTTCTGGGGCGCGGCCACGGTCAACTGGCTGTCGTGGCAGATCGCCTCGATTGCCGGCATCCTGCTGGCGCACGCCATCCCGCTGGAGTGGGGCCTGGGCTTTGCCGGCGTGCTGGCGCTGCTGGGCGTGCTGTACTCCATGCTCAAGGATGCGGCCACCTGGATGGCCTGCGTGGTGGCCTGCGGTGCGGCCGTGGCGGCGTTTGCGCTGCCACTGAAGCTCAACATCCTGGTGGCGATTGCCGCGGCCGTGACGGCCGGGCTGTTGATGGAGGCGGCCGAGCGCCGCGCCCAGCGCCTGCGCCCGCAGCCGGCCATCCGCCCGCCCGACCCCGCCCGGGGCGAAAAGCACCCGGTCATGCCCTTGCCCGGGCATGCCGACACCAAGGAGCCGCGATGAGCACCCCTGTGATGACGGGCTGGGAGCCCTGGGTGGCCTCCGTCGGCCTGGCGCTGGTGACCCTGGTCACGCGCGCCTTCTTCATGATTCCCGAGCGCGAAGTGCCCATGCCCGAATGGTTCAAGCGCGGGCTCAAGTACGCGCCACTGGCGGCGCTGGCGGCGGTGATCGCGCCCGAGCTGGTGATGCAGCAGGGCGCCCTCATCACCAGCCTGGCCGATGCCCGCCTGCCGGCCGCGCTGTGCGCCACCGCCTACTTCTGGTGGCAGCGCGGCATCCTGGGCACCATCGTGATCGGCATGGCCGTGTACCTGCCGCTGCACATTGGCTGGGGCTGGTAGCCGTCGCTTTTAAAAAAAGAGCTGTCAGCGCGCGTCCATCCATCGTTTCGATGTTGAAAGCCTTGCAAATGACTGCAGGGCGAGCGCAGGCAGCTATACCTTTTAAGACCGCACCTCGACGGCACGCTCGGCATAGCGCGTGAAGCGCCAGGCCTGGCCTTCGTCGGTGATGCGCCGCCACACGGCGCGCTTGGCGTACGGGCTCAGCCCGGGCCACAGCTGCACCTCGGCAAAGCTGCGGCCACAGCCCTTGCACTGGTCGTCGCCCTGGCTGGTCGAGCAGATCGCGATGCAGGGCGTGTCGGGTTGCGTGTCGTACCAGGCCAGCCAGGCCTGCAGCGCGGCGTCGGGCAGGTCCTCAATGGCAATCGCTGTGGTTTTGGCGCAAATCATGCCGGCATACACCTCGGCCAGGTGGGTGGTGGCCGGCGCCAGTGCCGAGCCGGTGCCCGCAGGGCTGCGATCGCGCCAGTAATTGATGGCGGCTTCCAGATCCGTGATGTGAATGCTTTCCATGACGGCGACAGCGTACGCCATGCACAGGCCGTCCGCTGGCGGCATCCGCAAAATCCACATGCACATTTGTGCCCACAGGACTTTGACTTGTGTTTAAATTGCGGGCTTCAAAGGGGAGTAGCTCCCTGCTGGGTGGCGCAATTCAGCCGCCCCCCGGCAGATTGACAGGTCGTCAGTACGAAGCTTATGGCTTCCGGCTTGTCAGGCAAGGTTCTGCGGGAACTTGCGGGCAAGACCTTTGGGCGACTGACTACATGTGGTCTCCCAAGAAGCTCCCACAGTGCCCGGGCATTCCGCCGGGGTGACTCCCGCTTCTCTTTGGTGAGCCATGCGTAACAACTGCCGCATGGCGCTTGCGCTCGTGCGGTCTTCTACAGAGGTTTTATATGGATTTGGATTTCCTGACCCATGCCCCTTTCTGGATTGCGCTGGGGCAAATCATCATCATCGACATCCTGCTGGGTGGCGACAACGCGGTCGTGATCGCGCTGGCCTGCCGCAAGTTGCCGGCTGAGCAGCGCCGCAAGGGCATCATCTATGGCACGGCCGGTGCCATCGTGCTGCGCGTCATCCTGATCGCGTTCGCCATGGTGCTGCTGCAGCTGCCGTTCCTGAAGATCGTCGGCGCGCTGCTGCTGGTGTGGATCGGTATGAAGCTGATTGCCCCCGAAGAGGAAAGCCACGACAACATTGAAGGCAGCGACAAGCTGTTCGCCGCCATCAAGACCATCATCGTGGCCGACCTGGTGATGTCCGTGGACAACGTGATCGCCATCGCCGGCGCAGCCCAGAGTTCGGGCGAGCACCAGCTGTTGCTGATCATCCTGGGTCTGCTGATCTCCATCCCGATCATCGTGTGGGGTTCGCAGCTGGTCATCAAGCTGATGGAACGTTACCCTCTGATCATCGTCGCCGGCGGCATGCTGCTGGGCTGGATTGCCGGTGGCATGCTGGTGACCGACCCGCTGTTCGTGAACCCCGACCAGTGGACCTGGGCGCCCAAGCTGCTGGACTACAACGCTGAAACCAAGATGGCCGTGTTCAACGCGTCCATGCCCATCTACTGGGTGGCCCACGTGGTGGTGCACTGCTGGTGCTGGCCATCGGCAAGATGGTGGCGGCCAAGCAGAAGAAGTCTGAAGCGGCCCACTAAGCCCTGTGATCGGCCGGCAGCCCCAGCGTGCGGGCTGCTGGGCTGATCCCCCGCAGCCCTGCTGGTGGCGGCAAATGGAACCTCAGGCCCATTTGTGAGTCACAGCAGGGTTGTTTTTTCTTGACGAAGTCACCAAGGAGGGGTGCATGGACACCATCATCGTCTACGTAGATGACGCAGAGTACGCCAAACCATTGCTGCAGACCATGGCCCAGGCACCGGGTGCGGACCGCCGCCACTGCGTGCTGGTGGCATGCGCGCCCCGCATCACGCACCGCGTCAGCCGCTTTGTCAGCAACCGCGCGCGCGAGAACTGGCGCAACAAGTGGGCCGACAAGCTGTTCGAAGCCTGTGCGCCCGCGCTGGCCCAGGGTGGTGGCCTGCAGGTCAGCACGATGCTGGCGCGTGGACCGCTGCCGGACGTGCTGGCCCAGCTGCAAGCCGAGCATGGCACGGCCGCACAGGTGGTGGACCTGCGCCGTCCCAAGCTGGAAGTGGCCGCCCCCAAGGCCGAGGCGCCGATGCTGCGCAAACTGGCCGGCACCCTGGCCGGCATTGGCGCGCTGTGGAGCGTGCTGATCGGCGAGACACTGGCGGCTTAAGCCCCTGTGCCCAGTTTCTGGCCCGGGATGCCGTGACGGCATCGCCGGGCTTTTTTGTCGCCGGGCCGAGCACCGTCAAAGCGGCCGCTTGGGGCCTGGGATCGCGCGCCAACACCTGCGCGGGGTGGTGGGCGCATGCCCAGGGTCCAGGCCTTGTGCGCGCACCATGCTGCTATGCTGTGGCGCATGAAACTCTTGCTCAAATGGTTGTTGAATGCCGGGGCCCTGCTCCTGGTGGCAGCGGTGTTCAGTGGCGTGCAAGTGGAAAGCTATGCCTCCGCCCTGTGGGCCGTGGTGGTGATCAGCCTGCTGAACACCCTGGTGCGGCCCTTGCTGGTGTTGCTGACCTTGCCGGTGACCTTGCTGACCGTGGGCCTGTTCCTCTTCGTCATCAACGGGCTGATGCTGTGGGCGGCCTCGGGCTTGCTGGGCGGGCTGCACGTGGCAGGCTTCTGGGCTGCTGTCTGGGGGGCGATTCTCTACTCCCTGCTGGGCATGGCCATCGACTCACTTCTCGCGCGCCTGTTCCCGCAATAAGGCTTCCACGGCACGCAGGCGCGTGTCGATGATCGAGACCTCGATGTAGTCGGCGGCGCCCTGGCTGCGCCGTGCGGCATCCTGGCCGGCCTTGAAGCGGTCCACGGCCGCCGCGTAGTCGTAATGCGCCGCATGGGCTTCGGCTTCCGCACGGATGGCGCGCAGCGTCTGGTGCTGCGCCTGCCAGGCCTGCGACAGCAGGCGCCAGGCTGCGGCATCGTGCGGGTGTGTGACCACCCAGGTCTGCAGGCGTTCCGCCACGGGCTGGGCCTGCCCGGTGGCCAGTAATGCCTGGCCGGCCAGCAGCAGTTGAGGGCGTGGCACATCGCCCCGCAGGTTGGTATCACCCAGGGCGTGCAGGGCCGCCTGGGGCTGCTGTGCGGCCAGTTCCAGCTCGGCACCCAGCCATCGCACCTGTTGCTGCGCCGCACGGTCACCCTGGGCTTGCGCATGGCGACTCAGCTGGGCCCAGGCCTGGCGCGCGGACTCCCAGTTTTTGAGCTGGATCTGGCTCAGGGCCGCCGCGTACAGCTGTCCGGCTTGGTCAATCGCCGACAGCTGGGTGAATTCCGGCATCTGGGGCTGGCGGCTCCATTGGCGCAGCTTGTCCGTGCCCGGGCGGCTGAGCACCCGTGCGCGCGCCGCCATCATGGCGTGTTCCATGGTCGGCTGCGCCGCCTGCTGCTGGCCGTGCGGGATGCGCGCCTGCATGTCGGCAATGCGCTCGGTGGTCAGGGGGTGGCTGCGCAGATAGGGCCAGCTGCCGTTGTCGTTCAGGCGGCTGGCGTGCTGCAGCTTCTCGAACATGCTGACAGCCCCCTGGGGGGCAAATCCGGCAGGTGCCAGCAGGCTGGAGCCAATGCGGTCGGCCTCGCGCTCCATGTCGCGGGAGAAGCCCAACTGGTTCTGGATGGCGGCCGCCTGGCCGCCGACGATCATCGCATTGGCCGCGTCGGGGCTTTTGCTGGCGGCCAGGGCGCCCAGGATCATGCCGGCAATCAACAGGGGCGTGCTCTTCTTTTCCTCGCCGATCATGCGTGCAATGTGGCGCTGGGTGACGTGCGTCAACTCGTGTGCCATGACCGAGGCCAGTTCATCGCGGCTGGTTACGGCGCCAATCAAGCCCAGGTGCACCCCCAGGTAGCCGCCGGGCAGCGCAAAGGCGTTGATGCTTTTGTCCCGGCCCAGCAAGACCTGCCAGGCAAAGCGCTCCTGCAGCTCCTGCGACATGTCGCCGCGGTCTTTGGAGGCCTGTACCAGGGGCAGCCAGATGTCCATCACATAGGCGTGCAGCTGGAGGTCGTCGATGTAGTCCGGGTCACGGTACAGCGAGCGAATGATGCGATCGCCCAGGCGACGCTCCTCGCTGGTGGTGATGTCGGCGCCATCGCCCATGTTGGGGAGCGCCAATTGGGCGTACGCTGCGGGAAAGTGCAGCAAAGGGGTGGCAAGGGCCAGCACCAGCAGGGCATGGCGCAGGGCAGGCGTTGCCCGGCGAGAAAACGAAGGTGTCATTGGCGATGTAAAGGCACAAGGCCGTCTGAGGCGAGGACAGACTCTTATGATGCCTGCATTGCGCCACCGTTCCCAGCTTTACATGCCAATCCGGCATGGGCGCGCGTGGACTTCCTGCGCGGTGCAGGCATGGCGATGCGTTGGCACCCAAGATCCTTCCTCGCCTTCAGCGCCTGCCTGTAGGCGTCGCTCCCGCGTGAGGATGGTTTTTCTGAACCCTGGACCACTCCGAAAGATGAACACCGACCAGCACCCCAACCAAGGCCTGACCCACTTTGATGCCCATGGCCAGGCACACATGGTGGACGTGGGCGGAAAAAGCACGACCCACCGCATTGCCGTGGCCGAAGGGCGCATCGTGATGCAGCCCGCCACCTTGGCCATCATCCAGAGCGGCACCGCCAAGAAAGGGGATGTGCTGGGCATCGCCCGGATTGCCGGCATCATGGCCGCCAAGCAGACCAGCAACCTCATCCCGCTGTGCCACCCCCTGGCCCTGACCCGCGTGGCGGTGGATTTTGAACTGCTGGCCGATGCGAACGCCGTGCGCTGTACCGCCACCGTGGAAACCCACGGCCAGACCGGCGTGGAGATGGAAGCCTTGACGGCCGTCCAGATCGCCTTGCTCACGATTTACGACATGTGCAAGGCGGTGGACAAGGGAATGGTGATGGAGGGGGTCAAGGTGCTGGAGAAGCGGGGAGGGAAGTCAGATCTTATGGGTAAGGCTTGATTAGACGAATCAATAAAAAAGAGCGCTGGTAGCGCTCTTTTTTTATATCAAGCCAAGCTTTAATTGCTTGCCCATGTGGTGCCCATAGCAGGCAATGTTCCAATACTGCAGCTGCCAGGAAGCAGTTTCTTCAACTGTGGACTTGCAGTGCTGGCGGCGAAGCATTTCATGCCACCGACCTGCTTTCCTGCCAAGTTAGCGTCGCCAGCCGCAGTGAGAGCAGCTGTTGTAATTGCTGTGCCATCAGTCAGGGTTGGAATGAAGTACAAGAATTCGCCATCAGGCAGGCCGCCAAGTTCATCCTTCACATCCTGGATGCTCAGGCGTACGGCACCAACGTCATTTGTTGCGATCTCTGTGACGTACTTGCCTGCCACTGCTGGCGATGGATCTCCAGCAGCTGCTGGTGTTCCAGGCGCTTTTTCGCAACCCCAGCCACCTGGGCCTGGATTTGTTGCAGATAGAGGATCCATCGATGTTTGATATTTGGCAGCTACGTCAGCACGGCATGACGAGCCTTGCAAAACTACTTCAGAAAAGCGAGCTTTCTGCGTGTAGCTTTGGTAAGCAGGCAGCGCCACGGCCGCCAAAATACCGATGATCGCCACCACGATCATCAGTTCGATCAGGGTGAAACCCTGTTGCATCGTACGCTTCATGAAAAGCTCCTTGGAGTGAGAAAAAATGGAATCCGCAGGTCTTGTTGCAAATGGCGTGCCAGCAAGCGGTGGCCGAGAAATGGGGGGTTGGCCGCTGTTTTGCAAAGATTGCTTGCAATTCGACGAGAAATGTCACTTTTCAAGGGCGTGGTCGTCTGGGTGGTGACGTTTTTGTCATGTGATCGTGCAGCTATTGAAAACATAGTTGCCTGCGCAAGTGGGCCAAGCTTTCAAAGCGCAAATCACATCGCATTGCTTTTGGCGTAAGCGGAGCCAGCTTCTGTTTTTGAGTCATTCAGAGGCTGCTGCTGCCTGGGAGATGGCGCCATCGCCGGCGCGTACGTAGCACGCATCCATGAAAAAAGCGCCCGAAGGCGCTTGGCGGTGTGCAGGGGTCGGATGGGCACTCAGGCGGCTTGGCCGCTTTGGCGGGTTGGCATCCACTTGCCCACGGCGACGACCAGCAGTGCGCCGGCGGCGGCGGCGACGTAATGCAGCCAGGGGTGGGCCAGGGCGTAGCCGTGCAGCAGGTTGTCGTTGACGATGGTCTCGCCGCCGACCCAGCCGATCAGGGCGGCGCCCAGGGTGATGATCACGGGGAAGCGTTCCATCAGCTTGATCATCAGGGTGGAGCCGAAGATCACCAACGGGATGGAAATGGCCAGGCCGAGGACCAGCAGCACCATGTTGCCCTGGGCGGTGGCGGCGACGGCGATCACGTTGTCCAGGCTCATGACCAAGTCGGCGATCAGGATGGTACGGATGGCGGCCACCATGGAGCCATGGCCCTTGGCTTCGCCTTCTTCGTCTTCATCGCCGGTCAGCAGCTGGTAGCCGATCCACAGCAGCAGCACGCCGCCGATGACCTGCAGGAACGACAGCTCCAGCAGCTTGGCGGCCACGATGGTCAGCACGATGCGCAGCACCACGGCGGCGCCGGAGCCGAACATGATGGCTTTCTTCTGTTGGGCGGGAGGCAGCGAGCGGGCAGCCAGGGCGATGACGACGGCGTTGTCGCCGGAGAGGATGATGTTGATCCAGACGATCTTCACCAGGCCGATCCAGAAGTCGGCGCTATTGAGAAACTCCATTTTTACTCCACTGTTATGAATTGAAAACGCCAGCCTGCGTGCGCAGACCGGCGTTTCTTGTTGGAAGTGGGCAGTTTACGCCCGGGTGGGGGGCGTGGCGTGCGTAGTTTTGCGTAACCACAGGCGCGGGGGTATCGCCAAATCCATGGGGGCATCACGCGCCTTCAGCACGCTGTGGGCGTGCAGCCAGGCCAGTGTGTGCCGGCCGCGATCAGCATTTCCTGCAGGGCAAGATACGGCCAGAGCACCTTGGTGGCCTGCGGACCGCACAAAAAAAGCCGCCCCGACAGGATCGGGGCGGCTGGGGGTCAGCAGGGTGCGCTGTGGCTTACTTCTTCAGCAGGCCTTGCAGCAGGCGGCCCATTTCGGAAGGATTGCGGGTGATGGTGAAACCGCACTCCTCCATGATGGCCAGCTTGGCGTCGGCCGTGTCGGCACCGCCAGAGATCAGCGCACCAGCGTGGCCCATGCGCTTGCCGGGAGGGGCGGTCACGCCAGCGATGAAGCCGACCACGGGCTTCTTCATATTGGCCTTGCACCACATGGCGGCTTCGGCTTCGTCGGGGCCGCCGATTTCGCCGATCATGATCACAGCGTCGGTGTCAGGATCGTCGTTGAAGGCGCGCATCACGTCGATGTGCTTCAGGCCGTTGATGGGGTCGCCACCGATGCCGACGGCCGACGACTGGCCAATGCCCAGTTCGGTCAGCTGGGCCACGGCTTCGTAGGTCAGCGTGCCTGAGCGCGAGACCACGCCGATGCGGCCCTTCTTGTGGATGTGACCGGGCATGATGCCGATCTTGATTTCGTCGGGCGTGATCAGGCCGGGGCAGTTGGGGCCCAGCAGCAGGGTCTTCTTGCCGCCGGCGGCTTCCTTGGCCTTCATCTTGTTGCGCACTTCCAGCATGTCGCGCACAGGGATGCCTTCGGTGATGCAGATGGCCAGGTCCAGGTCGGCTTCAACGGCTTCCCAGATGGCAGCGGCAGCGCCTGCTGGGGGCACGTAGATCACGGACACGGTGGCGCCGGTTTCCTTGGCAGCGTCCTTGACGGAGCCGAAGATCGGGATGTCAAAAATGCGCTCGCCGGCCTTCTTGGGGTTCACACCGGCCACGAAGCAGTTCTTGCCGTTCGCGTATTCCTGGCACTTTTCGGTGTGGAACTGACCGGTCTTGCCGGTAATGCCCTGGGTGATGACCTTGGTGTCTTTGTTGATAAAGATCGACATGTTTTTATCTCCGGGGGCGTTTACTTGACGGCGGCAACGATCTTGGTGGCGGCTTCGGCCATGGTGTCGGCCGAGATGATGGGCAGACCGGAATCAGCCAGGATCTGCTTGCCCAGCTGTTCATTGGTGCCCTTCATGCGCACGACCAGTGGCACGCTCAGGTTCACGGCCTTGCAGGCGGTGACCACGCCGTTGGCGATGGTGTCGCACTTCATGATGCCGCCGAAGATGTTGACCAAGATGCCCTTGACTTCAGGGTTCTTGAGCATGATCTTGAAGGCTTCGGTGACCTTCTCGGCCGTGGCGCCACCGCCCACGTCCAGGAAGTTGGCGGGCTCGCCGCCGAACAGCTTGATGGTGTCCATGGTGGCCATGGCCAGACCGGCACCGTTCACCAGGCAGCCGATGTTGCCTTCCAGGGAGATGTAGGCCAGGTCGAACTTGGAGGCTTCGATTTCGGCAGCGTCTTCTTCGTCCAGATCGCGGAAGGCCACGATTTCAGGGTGACGGAACAGCGCGTTGGGGTCGAAGTTGAACTTGGCGTCCAGGGCCATCAGGTCGCCCTTGGAGTCGCAGTTCAGGGGGTTGATTTCCACCAGCGACGCGTCGGTGTCCATGTAGCACTTGTAGATCTTGGCGAAGATGTCTACGGCTTGGTCGATGGACTTGCCTTCCAGACCGATGGCAGCTGCCACCTTGCGCGATTGCGCTTCGGTGATGCCGGTCAGGGGGTCGATCATCTCGGTGATGATCTTTTCGGGGGTGGAGTGGGCCACTTCCTCGATGTCCATGCCGCCTTCGCTGGAAGCGATCAGGGCCACCTTCTGGGTCGCGCGGTCGGTGACCAGCGACACATACAGTTCGTTCTTGATGTCGGCGCCATCTTCGATGTACAGGCGACGCACCTTCTGGCCTTCGGGGCCGGTCTGGTGCGTGATCAGCTGCATGCCGAGGATTTGCTGGGCCAGCTTTTGCACATCTTCGATGGACTTGGCCACCTTGACGCCGCCGCCTTTACCGCGGCCGCCGGCATGGATCTGCGCCTTCACCACCCACACGGGGCCGCCAAGCTTTTGCGCTGCCTCTACAGCTTCCTGGACGGTGAATGCCGGAATGCCACGGGGGACTGGCACGCCGAATTGACGCAAGATTTCCTTGCCTTGGTATTCATGAATCTTCATGAGTTTTGTCTCTCTGAAACGGAGGGGAAATGCCCGTTTTCCTGCTGCCTAAACATGCGGAGCCGGGCTCGTATGACATGGCAATCGAAGAATGTACCATGGTGCAGTGCAACCAAAAAGTGCTTTGTCAAGCGTGATCTACGTATTTATGTACGTAGGTTAATACGTAGAAAACCTGTGCGCCTAGCGCAATTGCGCGCCATTTGCCGATGAGTGCGCGCACACCGCGAATGCAGTGGACAATCGGCGTTTTTCAGCAGATGGCGCCGCGGCATGTGGCCCAGACACAGATATGCGCCAGAGGGCGCGGGAGCGTTGAGATGTCCAAAGTCTTTATTGATGGCGAAGCCGGCACCACGGGTCTGCAGATTCGTGACCGCTTGCAGGGTATGGCTAGTGTGGAGCTGGTCAGCATTGCGCCCGAGCTGCGCAAGGACCCTGCCGCCAAGCGCGCGCTGATCGCCGGCGTGGATCTGGTGATCCTGTGCCTGCACGACGATGCCGCGCGCGAGACGGCGGCCATGGTGGACGGCATCACCGCCGAGACCGGTCGTGCCATCAAGATCATCGATGCATCGACCGCGCACCGCGTGGCGCCGGGCTGGGTCTATGGCTTCCCCGAGCTGTGCGCCGGCCAGCTGGACGCCGTGAAGACGGCCACCCGCGTGTCCAACCCCGGCTGCTACGCCACGGGCGCGATCGCGCTGCTGCGCCCGCTGGTGGACGCGGGCCTGATCCCGGCCGACTACGGCCTGAGCCTGCCCTCCGTGTCCGGCTACAGCGGCGGTGGCCGCAGCATGATCGAGGCCTATGAGGCGGGCGGCGCCGCGCCCTACGAAGCCTACGCCCTGGGCCTGTCGCACAAGCACATCCCCGAAATCCTGGAGTACACCGGCCTGACCCGTCGCCCCGTGTTCATCCCCGCCGTGGGCAACTACGCGCAGGGCATGCTGGTGCAGTTGCCTCTGCACCTGGACCTGCTGCCCGGCGCGCCCAAGGCCGCCGACCTGCACGATGCCCTGGCCAGCCACTACGCCCAGACCAATGCGCCCGCGCAGTGGGTCAAGGTGCTGCCGCCCACGGAGGACAACAAGCTGGCCGCCGACACCCTGGCGGGCACCAACCAGCTGGAGCTGCGCGTGTTCGCCAACGAGCAGTACCGCCAGGCCGTGCTGATTGCCCGCCTGGACAACCTGGGCAAGGGCGCCAGCGGCGCGGCCGTGCAGAACCTGCAGCTGATGCTGGGGCTCTGAGCGGGTCGTTGTGCCCTGCACACCAGCGGCCTGCGGGCCGCTTTTTTGCACCCGGTGCCTTGGCATCTGTATAGCGGCTGGCGCAGCACTGGCAAGGGTTGCAGGTAGTTATCGACCTGAAGCCCTTGATGAAACAGCGCAAGCTGCTCCTTTTATTGATTCATCCATGTCTGCACCGTCTGCCCGTTCTGCCGAAATCCGCCGTGCCACCCTGATCGGCCTGGTGGCCGTGTTGTGCTGGAGCGGCACCGTCGGCCTGATGCGCTCGGTGTCCGAAGCCCTGGGCGCCCTGGGCGGCGCGGCCGTGCTGTTCAGCGTCAGCACCGCCTTCGTGCTGCTGGTCCGCGGTCTGCCCACGCGCGCCCAGTTGCGCAGCGTCTCGCGCGTGTACCTGGTGGCCTGCGGCCTGCTGTTCGCCTGCTACGAGATCAGTCTGTCCGTGGCCATCGGCCTGGCGCACGGCCGCCAGCAGGCCATGGAGTTGGGCATGATCAACTACCTCTGGCCCAGCCTGACCATCGTGCTGGCCGTGCTGTCCCGCCAGCAGGCCGCCCGCTGGTGGCTGTGGCCTGGCGCCGCGCTGTGCCTGTGGGGACTGGGCCTGGTGATGGGCGATGGCGCCCCGGCGGGCGATGCCCCTGGCTGGCAGAGCCTGGCGGCGCACATGGCGGCCAACCCCCTGGCCTATGCCCTGGCCTTTGGCGCGGCGCTGATGTGGCCCGCGTACTCGGTGCTGTCGCGCGTGCATGGCGGCGGCTTCAATGGGGTCGGGCTGTTCCTGCTGTTCACCTCCGGCCTGCTGTGGGCGCAGTGGCTGGCCCTGCCGACCGTGCCCATGCAGTGGAGCTGGGGCGTCGCCGCCCAGGTGCTGGCCGTGGGCGGCTGCACGGCCCTGGCCTACAGCTGCTGGGAGCATGGCATCCAGCGCGGCAACCTGGCGGTGCTGGCCGCGGGCTCGTACTTCACGCCGGTGCTGTCCGCGCTGTGGGCCAGCGTCTGGCTGGCGGTGCGGCCTGGGCTGCCGTTCTGGCAGGGCGTGGTGCTGGTCACGCTGGGCTCCCTGGTCTGCTGGGGCGCCACGCGCGGGCGTTGATCCAGCGCAGCCCCGGTCGTTTGCCCGGCGGCCTGCGCTGCTCTAAGCTGCGGGCTCCTTCTTCCCTTGCTTTGGACCCCCTGGTTTATGGATTGGAATGCCACCAGCCTGGCCCTGCTGACCGCCCTGGGCGTCGGGCTCATGATCGGTGTGGTGCGCGAGCGCACCCAGCCCCCCCACCTGCTGCCGGCCGGTACGCGCACGCACGCGCTGGTGGCCTTGCTGGGCTGCATCACCTGGCTGCTGGGGCCCTGGGTGTTCATCGCGGCGCTGCTGGCGCTGGCGGCGCTGACCCTGGCCGCCTACCTGCAGTCGGCCCACGAGGACCCCGGGCTCACCGGCGAGGTGGCCCTACTGCTGGCGGCCGTGCTGGGCGCCCTGGCCGCGCACGAGGCGGCACTGTCCGGCGCCCTGGGGGTGCTGGTGGCCATCCTGCTGCAGGCCAAGGCGCCGCTGCAAAAGATCAGCCGCGAATGGATCAGTGAGCGGGAAATCCAGGATGCCCTGCTGCTGGGTGCGGCGGCCCTGGTGGTGATGCCGCTGCTGCCGCGCGAGCCGATTGACCCCTGGGGCGCCATCCGCCCCATGCTGGTCTGGCGCATCGTGGTGCTGGTGATGGCGGTGGGGGTGTTCGGCCATTTCGCGCAGCGCATCCTGGGTGCGCGCTGGGGGCTGGCCATCGCCGGCTTCTTCTCGGGCTTTGCCTCGTCCACCGCCGCGGTCAGCAGCCTGGGGCAGCAGGCGCGTGCCGATGCCGCCCTGGTCGTGCCCAGCGCGGCGGCGGCGCTGCTGGCCAACCTGGCCTCGCTGCTGCTGTTCGTGGCGGTGGTGGCGGCGGTGTCGCCCAGCCTGCTGCAGGCCACGCTGTGGAGCTGGGTGGCAGCCGTGCTGGGCTTGCTGGCGGCGATTGCCGCGCTGTGGTGGCTGGGCGGGGTGACGGCGCCGGCGGTGCAGGCCCCGCAGGAAGACCGGGCCTTCAAGCTCTCGCATGCCTTGCTGATTGCCGGCTTGATCGCCGGCGTCTCCTTGCTGGCGGCGTGGCTGGAGCAACTGTTCGGCCACACCGGGGCCCTGGCTGCCGCGGCCATGGTGGCGCTGGCGGAGGTGCAGGCCGCGGCGCGGGCGTGGCCCAGCTGGTGGCCAAGGGCGGCATGC
>NZ_JAZHFR010000050.1:0-26049 GCF_036541385.1 Comamonas sp. GCA5
CCGGCGCGCGCGCCCTGCGCCGACGCTGAGCCGGCGCGCGCAGAATGCGCGTTGCTCGACATTTGCCGGCGCCGCCGCTGGCAGCATCGCCCCCCATGCAGTCCTCGAATTCTTCCGCCCACGGCATCCTGCTGGTGCTGGGTGCCGCCATGCTCTGGGGCACCACCGGCACCGCCCAGAGCTTCGCCCCGACCGATCTCTCCCCCTACTGGGTGGGCGCTCTGCGCCTGGTGGTGGCCGGCGCCTTCTTCGTCGCCCTGTGCGGGCTGGTGGGGCGCAGCGACCCGGCCCACCGCCCGCTGGACCTGCCGCGCCTGCTGGTCTGCGCGCTGTGCATGGCCACCTACAACCTGACGTTCTTTGCCGGGCTGCAGCGCACCGGCGTGGGTTTTGGCACGGCCGTGGCCCTGGGCTCCAGCCCGATCTGGGCCGGCCTGCTGCAGGCGGTGCTGCTGCGGCGCTGGCCCGTGGGCCTGTGGTGGCTGGGCACGACCATCGGCGTGGTCGGCGGCTTTGTCATGGGGCTGGGCAAGCCCGGGGACTGGCAGGTCTCCTGGCTGGGCATCGGCCTGTGCCTGCTGGCCGGCCTGACCTATGGTGCCTACGCCGTGCTGAGCCAGACCCTGGTGCGCCAGGCCGGCGTGGCACGCGTCAATGCCTGGGTCTTTGGCAGCGCCGCCCTGCTGTCCCTGCCGCTGGCGGCGGTGCTGGGCGGCGAGCCCCAGCTCAGCCCCCGTGGGCTGGGCGTGGTGCTGTACCTGGGCCTGGTGGCCACCGGCGTCGCCTACCTGCTGTTCTCCAGCGGCCTGCGCACCGTGTCGGCTGCGACCAGCGTGGCGCTGAGCAAGTTCGAGCCCATCACCGCCTTCGTGCTGTCCATCCTGATCGTGGGCGAGGCGCCCACCTGGCTGGCCGTGGCCGGCCTGGCCCTGGTGCTGTGCGGCCTGTGGCTGGTGGTGCACAGCGAAATGCGCCAAGACGACACGACTGAGGGCGCGGACGCTTCTATACTTGGGGCGGATTAAGGATGGACACCCCCTATGCACCCTGCACTGCCCCCCCACACCCCTTCTGATGACCACCCCACCGGCTGCTGGTGCGGCCAGGATGGCGCCTGCGCCCCGGCCGGCACACCGCGCAGCCTGTGGCAGGCACGCCGGGCCTTTCTGCTGCTGGGCGGCGCGGCCACGGCCAGTGCGGCACTGCCAGCCTGGGCCCAGGTGGATGTGGGGGCATCCTCGCGCCTGCGCCACCTGGTGCCGGCCGAAGAGCTGGAGCAGGCGGCCGAGCAGGAATACGCCAAGCTGCTGCAGGAGGCCCGCAGCCAGGGCAAGCTGGTGCCCACCGGCGATGCCCAGACCCAGCGCCTGCAACGCATTGCCCAGGCCCTGATCCCGCACACCGCCGCGTGGAACGAGCGCGCCCGGCAGTGGCAATGGTCGGTGGCCCTGATCCGCAGCAACGACATCAACGCCTTCTGCATGCCGGGCGGCAAGATCGCCTTCTTCACCGGCATCATCGACAAGCTGCGCCTGAGCGACGACGAGATCGCCATGGTCATGGGCCACGAGATGGCCCACGCCCTGCGCGAGCACTCGCGCGAACAGCTGGCCAAGAACACCGCCACCAGCCTGGGCATTTCGCTGGGGGCCCAGCTGCTGGGCCTGGGCGATGTGGGCAACTACGCGGCCCGCCTGGGCGGCCAGCTGCTGAGCCTGCGCTTCAGCCGCAACGATGAAAGCGATGCCGACCTGGTCGGCCTGGAGATCGCCGCGCGCGCGGGCTACAACCCGAACGCTGCCGTCAGCCTGTGGGAAAAAATGGGCAATGCCACGGGCAGCAACGCCAATGGCCTGGCCTTCCTGTCCACCCACCCCAGCGGGCCCGAGCGCATCCGCGAACTGCAGCGCAACGTGCCGCGGGTCACCGGCCTGTACGAGGCCGCGCGCCGCCGCTGAATGCGACGCCCCCTTCATCCAGATCCAGAACAAAAGGCCCGCAGATGCGGGCCTTTTCGTGGGGGATGTCTGCGGGCGCGGCCGCAGGGGCGGCGCTCAGCGCTGCAGGGACTGCAGCCCGTCGGCAATCGTGCCGGCCAGCAGCGCTGCGCTGGCGCGCAGGGCCTCGGTCTCCTGCGCATTCAAACCGGGCAGGAACGGGGTCGAGGCCCCGCGCGCGCCGATCAGGTGGGGCAGGGACACGCAGGTGTCGCGCACGCCCAGCAACTCGGGCATACAGGTGGACACAGCGAACACCGACTGCTCGTCGGCGACGATGGCCTTCACCAGCCGCGCAATGCAGCCACCGATGCCGAAGTTGGACACGCCCTTGCCAGCCTTGATGCGGTAGGCCGAGGTGCGCACGTCCTCGGCCATCCGCGCCTGCATGGCGGCGTCGATGGGCCGGCCCAGCTGGGCTGCAAACTCCGTCACCGGCATGCCCGCCACCTGGGCGTGGCTCCAGTGGAGCACGGACGAATCCCCGTGCTCGCCCAGCACATAGGCGTGGACGGACTGCGAGGCCACGCCCAGGTAGTCGGCCAGCCGGTCGCGAAAGCGGATGGAGTCCAGTGAGCAGCCGGTGCCAATCGCGCGGCCCGGCGGCAGGCCGTAGCGGTGCACGGCGATGGCGGGCATCACGTCCACCGGGTTGGTGGCGAACAGCAGCACGGCGTCGGGCGCCACCTTCAGCACCTGGTCGATGATGGTGTCCGTCATCTTCAGGTTCTGCTGCAGCAGCTCCAGCCGCGTCTGGCCGGGCTTGAGGCTGGCGCCGGCGGTGATGACCACCACCGAGGCACCGGCCAGGTCGGCGTAGTCGCCTTCGCTGACGCGGGCGGCCGTGCCAAAGGCGGCAGCGTGGCTGATGTCGGCCGCCTCACCGGCGGCGCGGGCCTCGTTCTGGTCGACCAGCACGATCTGGCTGATGCCCGGCGTGGCCGACAGCAGGTAGCCGGCGGCCGCGCCGACCTGGCCGGCGCCGATGATGCCAATGCGTGCCCCCATTTACAGCACCCCCATGGCGGGCCACAGGGTGGCGGACAGCAGCAGGATCAGGCCCAGGCCGGCCAGCGTGACCACGATGCCGACCTTGGCGAACTGCGCGGTGTTGAAGGCATTGGTGCCGTAGCACAGCATGTTCTGCGGCGCGTTGGTGGGCAGGATGAAGCCGAAGGAGACCACGAAGCTCTGGATCATGACGATGCCAAAGGCGGTTTCGGGGCTCACGGGCAGGGTCTGCGTGAAGGCGATCATGATGGGGATCAGCGTGCTGGCCAGGCCGGTGGCCGAGGCAAAGCCCAGGTGCAGCACGATGCTGAACACCGACAGCGCGGCAATCACGCCCACCACGGGCAGGGCCGACAGGCCCATCTGGCCCAGCGTCTGCTGCGCCAGCCAGCCGGCGGCGCCGGTCTTGGACAGCAGGTTGCCCAGCGAGATGGAGGCGGCGAACAGCACGATCGTGCCCCAGGGCACCAGCTTTTCGGCCTGCGACCAGTGCATCACCCCGATCTTGGGCATCAGCAGCAGGGCAATGCCGATCTGGGTGGTGGTGGTGGTGTCAAACGGGTGCAGCATGCCTTCGGTGGACCACATCACCAGCAGCAGTGCCGCCACGGCCATCAGGCGCTTTTCGGAACCGCTGACCGGACCCAGCTCGGCCAGTTGCTGACGCAGCTTGGCGGTCATGTCCTCGCCAGCGGGCACCTGGGGGCGCAGGATCCACATGGCGGCAAAGAACAGCACCACGCACATGCCGATGGTGAACGGCAGGGCCGTGATGAACCACTGGCCCCAGGTGATGTTGTGGCCAAAGGCCTGCTGCATGAAGTTCAGGCTGATGATGTTCTGCGCCGCACCGGTCTTGATCGCCATGTTGAAGATGGAGCAGGCACTGGCGGTGACGATCATCAGCGTGGCGCCCAGCGAGCTGTTCACGGCCAGACCCAGGGCGGCGGTGATGCCTATCATGATCGGAATCACGGCGCCCACGCGGGCCGTGGCCGAGGGGATGAACAGCGCCAGCACAAAGCCAACGATCATCGCGCCCAGCACCAGGCGGGCTGGCGAGACGCCGATCTTGCTCATGACGATCAGCGCAATCCGCTTGTCCAGGCCCGTGTGCTTGAGCGCCACGGCCAGGAACAGCGCGGCTGCCACCAGCAGCACGGCGGTGGACGAGAAGCCGCTGAGCATGGTGGTCAGCGCGGCCGAGGAATTCATCACCTTGCCACCTTCGGTCAGCGAGGTGCCCATCAGCCCCAGCACGGCGGCGCCGGTCAGGATCACCGCGCTGTTGGCGGGCGAGACGCATTCGCTGATCCACAGCACCACGACCAGCACCAGCAGACCCAGGGCCGCCTGGCCCGAGGCGCTGAGGCCGGCCGGCTGCGGCAGGGCCAGCACGATGCCGTACAGCACCAGGGCCAGCAGCAGGAAGGCGAGTTTTTTGTTGGAATCGGGTTCCGGTCTGGAGGTGATGGGACCGGTTTCGGGTGCGGGCGTAGACGCCATAGGAACTCCTCGCAAGCAATGCAACGTTACGTGATGCAAGCATGCTAGTTCTTGCGGGGAGATTTAGGTATTAACCCGTATGCGTTCTGCGCGAGATTTGATCCGCGTCAAGAGTTACACGAACACGGCACGCGTGCCACCGCCGCCCGTGGCACCGCCGACCGGCACGGGCGCAGCCGCGCTGGCGAGCGCGAGAGAACATCAGAAAAGTGAGCTGCCTACGCAAGCAGTATGAGCATCAGCGCTGATTTTCATGCCAACTCCGGCACACTCTAGTAGCTGCGCAGCACGGCGCGCAACAGCCACCCAGCCCCCGCCAGTAGCAGGCGCAACCCGCAAAACACGGCGCCCAGCACCGCCGCGTGGCGCAGGGACTGCGGCCAGTCCATCGCCCACGGCTGCCCCTGCCACGCGGCCCAGCCGGCCGCCAGGGCGGGCACGACCAGCAGGCCAAGCACCGCGGCCAGGGCCAGCAACCACACGCAATGGCGTGCCGTGGCGGCCATCAGGTGTTGCCGACGTAGGGATTGGTTTTGCGTTCGCGCCCGAAGCTGCTTTCCGGGCCGTGGCCGGGGATGAACACGGTCTGGTCGCCCATGGGCCACAGGCGCTGGACGATGGAGTCGATCAGCTGCTGGTGGTTGCCCTGGGGAAAGTCGGTGCGGCCGATGCTGCCGGCAAACAGCACGTCGCCGACGAAGCAGCGCTTGGCCTGCGGGGCGTGGAAGACCACGTGGCCCGGCGTGTGGCCGGGGCAGTGGCGCACCTGCAGCACCTCCTGGCCGATGGCCACGGTGTCGCCGTCGTGCAGCCAGCGCGTGGGCTCGAACGGTTCGGCCGGGGGGAAGCCGAACATGGCGCCCTGCTGGGGCAGGCCGGCGATCCAGAAGCGGTCGCCCTCGTGCGGGCCGATGATGTCCAGCTGGCGCTTGCGCGCCAACTCGGCCACGGCGCCGGCATGGTCGATGTGGGCGTGCGTCAGCCAGATGGCCTTGAGCTGCAGGCCCAGGCGCTCCAGCTCCCACTCGATGATGTCGATGTCGCCGCCGGGGTCGATCACGGCCGCCTCCAGCGTCTGGTCGCACCAGACCAGGGAGCAGTTTTGCTGGAAGGCGGTGACAGGAATCGTGTGGTACTGGAACATGGCGGTCTCTGCAAAGTGGCTGCTGCGATTGTGCCCAAGCCCGGGCCGGAAAAAAGCCGGGCGCCGGACTGCAGGCCCACCTTCTGTGAGGAGCGCCGCTCAGCTGCCCAGCTTGAGCACGCCGCGCATGATGAAGGAGTGGCCCGGGAAGGAGCAGAAGTAGGTGTACTCGGTGCCGGCCTTGAGCTTGGCGACGTCCAGGTTCACCGAGGTGGTCTCGCCGCCGCCAATCATCTTGGTGAACGCCAGCACGCGCGCATCGCCGGGCTTGACGTACTCGTTGGCTGCACCGGCCTTCAGGCCATCGGCGGCCGCGGCGTTGGTGTCGGCCGTGGTGGCCAGCACGATGTTGTGGCCCATGGTGGACTTGGACATCTTGCCGGTGTGCTTCAAGGTCATGGTGAAGCTGGTGCAGGACTTGGGCACTTCCACGCTCTTGATGTTGAACTGCATCTGGTCATTGCCTTCGATGGTGACGGAGCAGTCGGCCGCCAGGACCGGGGTGGCAAGGCTTCCAAGGGCCAGCAGGGCAACAGTCGTGCAGATTTTTTTCACGCAAACATCCTTTGCATCAAGGGGGAGGAAAGATGGCGCAACGCCGGCGGCGCTGCTTCTGTCGGCATTCTGAAAGCAATCCCGGACAAAATCCGCCTTGTTCGGCGTACGTGCCACAACGCGGGGGCGGTTTGCTGCGCCTCCTTTGACCCCTATCAAACCGCGGGGCGTCACCCAGCCCCTGGCTGCTGCATTTACAGAAGCTGATGGCGCTTTCTCCATCAACGTTTCAGGCATTTGGATATCTGAAAACCTTATTTATCAACCGCAGGCAGCTATCAAAAAATACAGCCCCTGTGCCGCAGGCGACGCCCGCCCGCGCTGCGGGCGGCCAGGCCGGCTAGCATCGGCACGCACATTAGCCCCACCCACACAGCGCTCTATCAGAGTTTGCATAATCTCCCACCTACTTAGATCAACGCTGTCGTGAATACCCCCTCTCTTGCGGCACCGCCCGACGCGGCCGCTTTCACCGAACGAGATTTCCGCAACGCCCTGGGCCAGTTCGCCACGGGCGTGACGGTGGTGACGACGGCGGATGACCAGGGCCGGCCCGTGGGCATGACGGTGAGTTCCTTCAACTCGGTGTCGTTGCAACCCGCCCTGGTGCTGTGGAGCCTGGGCTGCCACGCCGGCAGCTACCCGGTGTTTGCGCAGTGCTCGCACTACGCCATCCACGTGCTGGCCGCGCACGACAAGCCGCTGGCCCTGCAGTTCGCGCAGCGCGGGGTGGACCGCTTTGCCGGCATCGCCTGGCAGCCCAACGCCCAGGGCGTGCCCGTGCTGGAGGGGGCGCTGGCCACCTTCGAATGCCGCGCGCGCAGCCAGTACCGCGAAGGCGACCACTTGATCCTGGTCGGCGAGGTGCTGGCCTGCCGCCACGCGGCCCACGCCACGCCGCTGCTGTACCACCGCGGCCGCATGCAGGACTGAGCGGCCCTTCACCATCTCCATCAAAAAACCGCAGACCCGGTCCCGGGTACTGCGGTTTTTTGTTGGGCTGGAAGCGGCGGATCAGCGCACGGCTTCGGGCAGCTCGATCTTCACTTCCAGCACTTCCAGGTTGTCCTGGCGCTCCAGCTGGACCTTGATGTCCTCGGGGTTGATGGAGACGTACTTGGACACCACGGCCATCAGCTCGCGCTGCAGCGCGGGCAGGTAGTCGGGCTGCCCGCTGCCACCGCCCACGCGTTCGCGGGCCAGGATGATCTGCAGGCGTTCCTTGGCGACGGAGGCAGACTTTTTCTTCTCCCCCAGCAACATAGAAATGATGGACATGGCTGCTTACCTCCCGCCAAAGATGCGCTTGAAAAATCCGGGCTTTTGCGCATCGGTGAAGCGCATGGGACGCTCCTCGCCCAGAAAACGCGCCACCACGTCCTTGTAGGCTTCCGACACGTCCGAGCCGTCCATGTGCACGGCGGGTACGCCCTGGTTGGAAGCCTGCAGCACGGTCTCCGATTCCGGAATCACGCCGATCAGCGGGATGCGCAAGATGTCTTCAATGTCCTGGATGGACAGCATCTGCCCATCTTCGACACGGTTGGGGTTGTAGCGCGTGATCAGCAGGTGCTCCTTCACGCCCTCGCCGCTGACCGCCTTTTCGGTCTTGGAGCTGAGCATGCCCAGGATGCGGTCCGAGTCGCGCACCGAGGAGACCTCGGGGTTGGTCACCACCAGCGCCTCGTCGGCGTAGTGCATGGCCATCAGCGCGCCGCTTTCGATGCCGGCGGGCGAGTCGCAGATGATGAACTCGAAGCCCATGCCCGCCAGATCGTCCAGCACCTTCTTCACGCCGTCCTGCGTCAGCGCTTCCTTGTCGCGGGTCTGCGACGCGGCCAGCACGAACAGGTTGTCGCACTGCTTGTCCTTGATCAGGGCCTGGTTCAGGTTGGCCTCGCCATGGATCACGTTGATCAGGTCATAGACCACGCGGCGCTCGCAGCCCATGATCAGGTCGAGGTTGCGCAGGCCGACGTCAAAGTCGATCACCGCCGTCTTGTGCCCGGACAGGGCCAAGCCGGACGCAAAGCTTGCACTCGTGGTGGTCTTGCCTACGCCACCTTTACCAGAGGTCACTACGACGATTTTGGCCATGTTCAAAGGGTTCCTTCGCGAAGAATCTTGTTCGGATAGACGTTCAACGGGCGTCCTGGGATGGTGCTCATGCTAAACGCATTGGCTCAATCACCAGCTTTTCACCCTCTAATCGGGCTTGGGCCGGCTTGCCGGCGATGTCCTGGGGCAGGTCGGTCTCCAGCGCCCGGTAGTTGCCGGCGATCGACAGCAGCTGAGGCTCCATGCAGGTGCTGAAGATGCGGGCCTCGGTGTTGCCGCGCGCGCCCGCCACGGCCCGCCCCCGCAAGGGCGCATAGACGTGGACGTTGCCGTCGGCGATGACTTCCGCGCCGTAGCTGACCACGGCCATGACCACCAGGTCGGTGCCGCGCGCATAGACCTGCTGGCCCGAGCGCAGCGGCTTGTCCACGATCAGCGCGTTCGGCGCGGGCGCCGGCACTTCGCGCACCACCTCGACCTCCACCGGCACCTCGCGGATGACTTCCACCTCGCGCACCTCCACCGCCGTGGGCTTGGCACGCGCCGGCTGGGCATCCGGGGCCGGCATCAGGCCTGCCGCATGGGCCGCCGCCATCTGCGCGGGCGAGCCGCCACAGACCGCCACCGGCAGGGTGCGGTGGCGCTTGAGCGCCTTGATCAGCTTGGGAAAGTCGATGTCCTCGGTGCTGTCGCGCACATGCTGCAGATCGATCAGCACCGGGTCGTTGTCAAAGAAATCGGGGTCGTCCGCCAGGCGCTGCGCCAGGTCCCGGGTCAGGACGGCCACTTCGGTGTCCCGCAGCGCCACGGCCATCACGGGCAACTGGGCACTTTTGAGGTCAAAGCTGGAACGGGCGGTGCCCTGCGAGTCAACGGCCATGATGGGGAGTGCGGTTAGGGGAAGGGGCGCGAACTCAAAACGCGCCAAGTGTACCCCGCCAGCCTGTGCCCAGACCGTGGCCCCGGGGGCACGGCCAGGCCGCAGTGGGGCGGCCGGCGTCTCAGACGGCGGCGCTGGCGGGCGCTTGCTTGCGCTGCGCGTAGCGCACAAACCAGTCCAGGCTGCCCGGATTGGCCATGGTGTCGGGGTTCACCACCTTGGCCAGGGGCTGGCCCAGCAGCAGCTTCTTGATCGGCAACTCCTGCTTCTTGCCGGTCAGGGTGCGCGGGATCTCGGCCACCTGCAGGATCTCGTCGGGCACGAAGCGCGGCGACAGCGCCTGGCGGATGGCCGCGGCGATCCGGGCCTGCAGGGCGTCGTCCAGCACCAGGCCAGCGCGCAGCACCACGAACATGGGCATGAAGCTCTCGCGCCCCAGGTACTCCAGGTCCACCACCAGGCTGTCCAGCACCTCGGGGAGGGCCTCGACGGCGCTGTAGATCTCGCTGGTGCCCATGCGCAGGCCGTGGCGGTTGATGGTGGCATCGCTGCGGCCATAGATGGTGCAGCCGCCGTGTGGCGAGACCTTGAGCCAGTCGCCGTGCCGCCAGACGCCGCCCATCGTGGCCGGGCCATCGCCGCCGCCGGGCTGGCGGCCGTGGCCGGCGGGGTACATGTCGAAGTAGCTGCCCAGGTAGCGCTGGTTGCCGCTGTCCCCCCAGAAGTACAGCGGCATGGACGGAATCGGCTGGGTACAGACCAGCTCGCCCACGGCGTCGGTCACGGGCTCACCGGCCTCGTTCCAGGCCTCCACCGCCGCGCCCAGCATGCGGCACTGCATCTCGCCCGTGTACTGCGGCAGCTCGCGGTTGCCGCCGATGAAGGCGCCGCAAAAGTCGGTGCCGCCGGACAGGTTGTTCCACCAGATGTCCGGTGTGCCCAGGCGCGCGAACTGCTGCGTGCCCCAGGCCTGCACATCGGGCGCCAGGGGCGAGCCGGTGCTGCCCAGGCCGGTGATGCGCGACAGGTCTCCGCACTGTGCCAGGTCCAGGCCAGACTTCATGCAGTTGGCATAGAAGGCCGCACCCGCACCAAAGCTGGTGACGCGGTGGCGCGCCGCAAAGCGCCACAGCACGCCCCAGTCCGGCTGGTCCTTGCTACCGCCGGGGCTGCCGTCGAAGATCACGCAGGTGGTGCCGCCCAGCAGGCCGGCGACCTGGGAGTTCCACATCACCCAGCCGGTGGAGCTGTACCAGTGGAAGCGCTCGCCCCAGCTCTCGGGGTCGTAGCTGCAGCCCACATCGTTGTGCAGGGCCTTCATGGCCAGGGCCACCAGCATGATGCCGCCGTGCCCGTGGACGATGGGCTTGGGCAGGCCGGTGGTGCCGCTGGAGTAGACGATCCACAGCGGGTGGTCGAACGGCAGCCACCGCGGAGCAAACGCCTGCACCGCGGCATCGTCGCGCGCCAGCACCGCGTCCCAGCTGCTGCTGTCGGCCACCGGCTGGGCGGCGTGCGGCGTGCGCAGCACCAGCAGGTGCTGCACGCTGGGCAGCTGGGCGCGCAGCTCGCTGGCGATCTGGCCCCGGTCCAGGGACTTGCCGGCGTAGTGCACGCCGTCCACGGCGATCAGCACCTTGGGGGCGATCTGCTTGAAGCGGTCCAGCACGGCCGCCGTGCCCATGTCGGGGGCGCACACGCTCCACACGCCACCCACGCTGGCCACGGCCAGGAAGGCCACGATGGCCTGCGGGATGTTCGGCAGGTAGGCGGCCACGCGGTCGCCGGGCTGCACGCCCTGGGCCTGCAGGTGCAGCGCCAGCGCGGCCACCTGGCGGCGCAGCTCGGGCCAGGACAGCTCGGTCACCTGGCCCTGTTCGTTGTCGGCCACCACGGCCGGCATGCCGGCCGCGTGCGCGGCCTCCACATGGCGCAGCACCTGCTGGGCATAGTTCACCTGCGCGCCGGGAAACCATTGCGCCCCGGGCATCACGTTGCGCCCCAGGGCCGCGCTGTGCGGCGTGGGCGACTGCACCGCGAAGTAGTCCCACACGCTCTGCCAGAAGGCGTCCAGGTCCGTGACCGACCAGCGCCACAGCGCGTCATAGCTGTCGAAGTGCAGGCCGCGGTGCTGGGCCAGCCAGTGCTGGTAGCGGCGGATCTGGGGCGTGCGCGGCACGGCGGCGGAGGGCGTCGATGTAAGCATGCGGTCAGCGTAGCGAGCGCCCCCCGGTCCCGCCATGCCAGCAGCCCGGATTGACAAACGGCCAGCGACGACCGTTGGTCAGGCCGCCGCAGAAGCCGCACCCACCCCATGCTATTGACGCAGTACAAGCCCGGGCCGCCCCAAACCGACGCACAATGGACGCTGCCCTTTGCCGGGGCACGCCCCAGACCGGGTCACAATTGGCCCACTTTCACCGTGATAGCACCCATGTCCATGCACACCGATGTCCTCATCGTCGGCGCAGGCCCTGCCGGCCTGTCGCTCGCCATCTCCCTGGCCCACGCAGGCTTGCAGGCCACGGTGCTGGAACTGCAGGGCGAATCCCAGCTGGCCCAGCCCGCTCCCGACGGTCGCGAGATCGCCCTGACCCACCCCAGCGTGCAGACCCTGCAGCGCCTGGGCACCTGGGCGCGGCTGGCCGACCACGAGATCGGCAGCATCCGCGAGGCCATCGTGCACGACGGCCCGGTGGGCCAGCGCTCCACCCTGGACATCGTGGCCCCCGGCAGCGGCGCCGACTACCTGGGCCGCATCGTGCCCAACCACGCGCTGCGCCGCACCGCCTGGGAAGTCGCCAGCAGCACCGAAGGCGTGCGCATCATCACCGGCGCGCGCGTGACCCAGGTGCGCACCACGCCCACGCACGCCGAGGTGCACTACACCACCGAGGACCAGGGCGTGCGCGTCGACGCCGAGCCGCTGCAGGCCCCGCTGGTCGTGGCCGCGGACAGCCGCTATTCGGCCGTGCGCCGCATGCTGGGCGTGGGCGCGCAAATGACCGATTTCGGCCGCAGCGTCATCGTCTGCCGCCTGAGCCACACCCAGCCGCACGAGGACAAGGCGCACGAGTGCTTCGGCTACGACCGCACCCTGGCCATCCTGCCCGTGCAGCCCGATCCCGCCACCGGCGAGCTGCTGTGCTCGGCCGTGGTGACCACCGATTCCGCCGATGCGCAGCAGCTGATGCAGCTGTCGCCCCAGGAGTTCGCCGCCCACGTGCAGCACCACTTCCAAAGCCGCCTGGGCGACATGCAGCTGGTGGGCGAGCGCCACATCTACCCGCTGGTGGCCACCTATGCCCACCGCTTCAGCGGCGACCGCTGGGCCCTGCTGGGCGATGCCGCCGTCGGCATGCACCCGGTGACGGCGCACGGCTTCAACCTGGGCCTGTCCGGCGTGGAACGCCTGACGGCCGCCATCGTCTCCGCACGCGGCGCGGGCCAGGACTGGGGCCAGGCCGGCGTGCTGGCCAGCTATGCCCAGGGCCACCACCGCCATGCCTGGCCCATCTTCCAGGGCACGAACACGGTGGTGAAGCTGTTCACCGATGCGCGCCCCATGCCGCGCCTGGTGCGCCAGGCGGTGATCCAGGCCTCGCGTCGCATCCCGCCGATCAAGGCGGCCATCGTGGCCCAGCTCACCGGGCGCAGCCCCTGGACCCTGCTGGCCGATCAGCTGCGGCGGCCACCGTTTTTTCCGCGCAACAGCCGCTGACCGACTGCCACTCAAAACATGAGTGGCTTGCGCTAATGCTGAGCGGGTTTCGTGCCAAAAACACCTTGAAACCCAGCCAAAACAAGCGCCAACAGCTCCTAAAAAAATGCCTTGCGCCGAGCGCCCTGGCACGCCGTCTGCTTGACACCGGCAGACAGGCGCGCAGGGCTGCCTGGCGCGGGCATGTCGTGCGTGCAGGAAAGCCTCTAACATCGCGCCAGCAATTTTTACGGAGCAATACAAATGGGAATGTTTTCCTGGACTGAAAAGTCCCCCGCCGTGCTGCAAAACGGCGGCGTGATCGGCCCCGACGAGCGTCTGCCCTGGGCGCAGACCGGTCTGATGGGCATCCAGCACGTGATCGCCATGTTTGGCTCGACGGTGCTGGCCCCCATCCTGATGGGCTTTGACCCCAACGTCGCGGTGCTGATGAGCGGCATCGGCACGCTGATCTTCTTCCTCATCACCGGCGGCCGCGTGCCCAGCTACCTGGGCTCGTCCTTCGCCTTCATCGGCGTGGTCATCGCCGCCACGGCCTATGCGGGCCAAGGCGCCAACGCCAACATCGGCCTGGCCCTGGGCGGCATCATCGCCTGCGGCCTGGTCTACACCCTGGTGGGCGTGATCGTGCACCTGGTGGGCACGGGCTGGATCGAGCGCTTCATGCCCCCGGTGGTGACCGGCGCCGTGGTGGCCGTGATCGGCCTGAACCTGGCGGCCATCCCCGTCAAGAACATGGCGGCCAACAACTTCGAAGCCTGGATGCAGGCCGTGACCTTCGTGTCCGTGGCCCTGGTGGCCGTGTTCACCAAGGGCATGCTGCAGCGCCTGCTGATCCTCATCGGCCTGATCATCGCCAGCATCGTCTACGCCGTGCTGACCAACGGCCTGGGCCTGGGCAAGCCCGTGGACCTGGCCGGTGTGGCCAACGCCGCCTGGTTCGGCCTGCCCACCTTCCATGCCCCGGTGTTCAGTGCCAACGCCATGCTGCTGATCGTGCCCGTGGTGATCATCCTGGTGGCCGAGAACCTGGGCCACATCAAGGCCGTGACCGCCATGACCGGCAAGAACCTGGACCAGTACATGGGCCGGGCCTTCATCGGTGACGGCGTCGCCACCATGGTCTCCGGCGCGGCCGGCGGCACCGGCGTGACCACCTATGCCGAGAACATCGGCGTGATGGCCGCTACGCGCATCTACTCCACCGCCGTGTTCCTGCTGGCCGCCGTGCTGGCCGTGCTGCTGGGCTTCTCGCCCAAGTTCGGCGCGCTGATCCAGGCCATCCCCCTGCCCGTGATGGGCGGTGTGTCCATCGTGGTGTTCGGCCTGATCGCGATTGCCGGCGCCAAGATCTGGGTCGACAACAAGGTGGACTTCTCCGACACCAAGAACCTGATCGTCGCCGCCATCACCCTGATCCTGGGCACGGGCGAATTCACGCTGAAGTTCGGCGAGTTCGCACTGGGCGGCATCGGGACCGCCACCTTCGGCGCCATCCTGCTGTACGCCCTGCTGGACCGCGCCCGCAAGTCCTGAGGCCGGGGCGGCCCGCCCGCCCTGCATCCCCTGCACCGGTCTGCCCCTGGCAGACCGGTTTTTTTATGCCGATGCTGCACCGCAGCAACCGATAGGTGTTTACCCTAATCTTCATTGTGCGTGCGCACACTCTCCTGGAAACTCAATGAAAACAATGCTCTGATCACAGTTGCGGCAAAGCGGGCAACGCTGCAACCAAGGGTTAACACTGATACCATCGACGCCGGAGATTCGGGCCCACGGAGATGTACGCAGGCCAAGAAGCCGGACACCCCCGCAGGCGATCCGGCCCGGACGCACGGCGCCCCCTGCACACCTCTGTCGCCCTCGAAAAGCCGCCTGCCCAGGCGGCTTGTTTTTGCAAAGTTGGAGAAACCTCGATGAGCCTGGCAGAGCGCGTGCGCTACCCCCAATTCCACAACCGCATCATGACGGCCGAGCGCCGCGGCCCTGATTCCGCACGGCGTGAACGTCGGCATGAGCGGCTTCACCGGGGCGGGCTACCCCAAGGCCCTGCCCCAGGCGATTGCGGCCCGCGCCAAGGCCGAGCATGCCGCCGGCAAGCCCTACAAGATCAACGTCTGGACCGGTGCGTCCACCGCCAGCGAATGCGACGGCGTGATGGCCGAAGCCCACGCCCTGGGCCAGCGCCTGCCCTTCAACACCGATCCGACCGCGCGCAAGGCCATCAACAGCGGCGAGATCGACTTCATCGACATGCACCTGTCCCACGTGGCGCAGCATGCCTGGTTCGGTTTCCTGGGCCACATGCACGTGGCCGTGGTGGAAGTGCTGGGCGTGACCGCCGACGGCCTGCTGATCCCGTCGACCGCCGTGGGCAACAACAAGACCTGGCTGGAGATCGCCGACCAGGTGATCCTGGAGGTCAACACCAAGCCACCGGCCAAGATGGAAGGCATGCACGACATCTACTACGGCACCGCCATCCCGCCGCGCCGCATGCCCATCAACATGACGCATGCCGACCAGCGCATCGGTGACCAGTACCTCAAGGTCGACCCCAACAAGGTCATCGCCGTGGTGGAAACCAACAAGGGCGACCGCGACAACGTGTTTGCCGCGCCCGACGCCAACTCCAACACGATTGCCGCCTCCATCATCGACTTCCTCGCGCACGAGATGCAGATGGGCCGCCTGCCCAAGGAGATGCTGCCCATCCAGTCGGGCGTGGGCAATGTGGCCAATGCCGTGCTGGCCGGCCTGCTGACCGGCCCGTTCGAGAACCTGCTGGGCTTCACCGAAGTGCTGCAGGACGGCATGCTGGACCTGCTGCGCGCGGGCAAGATGAGCAAGGCCTCGGCCACGTCCATCTCGCTGTCTGCGGCAGCCTACAAGGACTTCGAGGACCACATCGACTTCTACCGCGAGCGCATCATCCTGCGCCCGCAGGAAATCTCCAACCACCCCGAGCTGGTGCGCCGCCTGGGCATCATCGCCATGAACTCGATGATCGAGGCCGACATCTACGGCAACATCAACTCCACCCACGTCATGGGCACGGGCATGATGAACGGCATCGGCGGCTCGGGCGACTTCGCGCGCAACGGCTACCTGTCCTTCTTCGTCACGCCCTCGGTGGCCAAGGACGGCAAGATCAGCTGCATCGTGCCGATGTGCTCGCACGTGGACCACACCGAGCACGACACGCAGATCATCGTCACCGAACAAGGCCTGGCCGACCTGCGCGGCCTGTCGCCCAAGCAGCGTGCGCGCGTGATCATCGACAAGTGCGCGCACCCGGATTACCGCGACCAGCTCAACGACTACTTTGACCGCGCCCGCGCCCAGGGGGCACAGCACACGCCGCACCTGCTGACCGAGGCGCTGAGCTGGCACCAGCGCTTCATGGACACCGGCGACATGCGCGTCTGAGCCACGCCGCGCCCACAAAAAACCAGCTGCACGGCAGCTGGTTTTTTTTAGGGATGTGCCCCGCTGAAAAGCGCTTTTCAGCCTAGGCCATGGTGACCGCAATGAAGGCCAGCAGGAACATCATGGCCGCGCCCACCAGGGGCAGGACCACGGGAATCACGGGCACCACCGCTTCGACCGCTTCGACCGCATCTTCGGGCGGCTGGGGCGTGGCGGGATCATGGGACTCGTGCATGGGCGCAACCTCCTCACTGCAAAGCGTTGAACAAGGGCCGGTGCCATCCAGGCGACCGGCACCGGTCCATTCTAGGCAGCCGGCACAGCGCGCGCGCACTGGCTAACCCTGAGGCCGCGCCGTGCTGAAAAAGTCTTTACAGCCGCACAGCCTCCATGCCGGCCGCGCGCAGCGCCTGCAGCACCTGCTCCACATGCGCCTGGTTGCGCGTCTGCAGCACCAGGTCGATGTCCACGTTCTGCGCCGCCAGCAGGGTGAAGGCGCGCTGGTGGTGCACCTCCTCGATGTTGGCGCCGGCCTCGGCCACGGTGGCGGTGATCTGCGCCAGCACGCCGGGCACATCGCGCGCGCTGACGCGGATGCGCGCCAGCCGCCCCGAGCGGGCCATGCCCCGCTCGATGATGGCCGCCAGCAGCAGCGGGTCGATGTTGCCACCCGACAGGATCAGGCCGATCTTGCGGCCCTTGAACTGCGCGCCATAGCGCAGCAGGGCCGCCAGGCCGGCGGCGCCCGCGCCTTCGACCAGGGTCTTCTCGATCTCCAGCAGCATCAGCACGGCCTGCTCGATGTCGCCCTCGTCCACCAACAGCAACTCGTCGACCAGCTCGCGCACCACCTCGCGCGTGATGGCGCCGGCCGTCGCCACGGCAATGCCTTCGGCGATGGTGGAACTGCCAATGGGCAAGTTCTGGCCTTGCACGGCATTGACCATGGACGGGAAGCGCTGCGTTTGCACCCCGACCACGCGGATGTCGGGCTTGAGCGCCTTGGCCGCCGTGGCCACCCCGGCGATCAGGCCGCCGCCGCCCACGGACACCACCAGGGTGTCCAGATCGGGCTGCTCGGCCAGCATCTCCAGCGCCAGCGTACCCTGGCCGGCGGCCACGCCTTCGTCGTCGAAGGGGTGCACAAAGGTCAGGTTCTGCGCATCGGCCAGCGCATAGGCGTGCTGGCGCGCGGCCTCCAGCGTGTCGCCGTGCAGCACCACCTCGGCGCCAAAGCCGCGCGTGCGCTCCACCTTCACGCCGGGCGTGAAGCGCGGCATGACGATCACCGCCCGCACCCCCATGCGCTGGGCGTGGTAGGCCAGGCCCTGGGCGTGGTTGCCCGCGCTCATGGCGATCACGCCGCGCGCCTTTTCCTCGGCGGTCAGCAGCTGCAGGCGGTTGCAGGCGCCACGCTCCTTGAACGAGGCCGTGAACTGCAGGTTCTCGAACTTCAGGAACACCTGGGCACCGACGATGTGCGAAAGCGTTTGCGACTCCACGCAGGGCGTGCGCAGGATGTGGTCGCGCAGGCGGGTGGATGCGGCTTGGATATCGGAATAGGTCAGCATGGTCTGCACATTCTGGCGCAAGCCCCGGCGGCATGGCGGCGCGGGGTGGGCAAAAAACTTTTCAGATTCAGGAGCATTTGGCGCGCGCATGGCCTGCACTTCAGGCATGAAACTGCTTGAAAGGCAGACTGCACGCGCGCCAGCTGCTGCATTCTTTTCAGTACGGCAGCGCGCGCTGCAGAATGGCGGCACTGTCCAGCCCCTGGACCGGGCTGGCGCCCAGCACCCCGCCGCTGGCGCAAGGACCGCAGCGCGTGGCGATGAAGGCATCGGCCACCGCCGCCGGGGCATGGCGGCGCAGCAGGCAGGCCTGTGCCACCAGCACCAGTTGCTGCACCCAGTGGCGCGCCTGGGCCTCCATCGCGTCGGGCGCCTGGCGCAGGCCCGCTGCAGCCCCTGCGCCAGCGCATGCACGGCCGCGTGCAGCGGGGCATCGCCGGCCGCCTGCTGCTGCAGGTCGTGCAGCAGCAGCGCGGCGGCCTCCGGCTCGCGCGCCAGGGCGCGCAGCACGTCCAGGCACATGATGTTGCCCGCGCCCTCCCAGATCGAATTCACCGGCGCTTCGCGCAGCAGGCGCGGCATGACGCTGGTCTCCACATAGCCGTTGCCGCCCAGCACCTCCATGGCCTCGGCCACGCAGGGGATGGCCCGCTTGCAGACCCAGAACTTGGCCGCCGGCGTCAGGATGCGCTTCCACGCGCGCTCCAGCGGCTGGGCGTCATGCTCAAACGCCTGGGCCAGGCGCATGCCCAGCGTCATCGCGGCCTCGCTCTCCAGCGCCAGATCGACCAGCACGCTGCGCATCAGCCCGTGCGTGGCCAGGGACTGGCCAAACGCCTGGCGCTGGCGTGCATAGGCCAGGGCCTGCACGGTGGCCGTGCGCAGCATGGCGGCACTGCCCAGCACACAGTTCAGCCGCGTCTGGGACGCCATCTCGAGGATGGTGGGAATGCCGCGCCCGACTTCGCCGATCAGCAGGCCCCAGGCATCCTGGAATTCCACCTCGCTGCTGGCATTGCTGCGGTTGCCCAGCTTGTCCTTGAGCTGCAGGATGCGGATGGCGTTGCGCGTGCCGTCGGGCCGCCAGCGCGGCACCCAGAAGCAGCCGATGCCGTCGTCCGGCGCCACGCGCGCCACCACCAGGTGGGCATCGCTGGTCGGTGCCGAGAAGAACCACTTGTGCCCGCGCAGCCGGTAGGCCCCACCACGCCCGCCGGTGCCCAGGGGCGTGGCCGTGGTGGTGTTGGCGCGCACGTCCGAACCGCCCTGCTTTTCCGTCATGCCCATGCCCACCCACAGCGCCGTCTTCTCGGTCAGCGGCACATCGCGCGGGTCGTGGCTGCGGCTGAACAGCCCGGCCTGCACCTGGGCCCACAGCGCCGGTTCCCGGCGCAGCAGCGGGATGGCGGCCGTGGTCATGGTGGCCGGGCACAGCGTGCCCTGCTCCACCTGGCCGTGCAGGTAAAAGCCCGCGGCCCAGGCACTGAAGCGGCCGGGCTGCGCGGTGTCGAACGGCAGGCCGACCAGGCCCTGCTGCCGGTACAGCGCCAGCAGCCCATGCCAGGCCGGGTGGAAGTCCACGCGCTCGTCCAGCCGACCGCGCGCATCGAAGCGCTGCAACTGCGGGCCGTGGCGATTGGCCTGCTCCGCCAGCGCCCAGGTGGCCGGCTGGCCCAGGGTCTGGGCATAGGCATCCAGCTGGGGCCACCAGGCCTGCGCCCCGGCGCGGCGCAGGGCGTCCTGCAGCGCCGGGTCGGACTGCAGCAGGTGGTAGTCGCGCAATTCATCCACCTGGTTGTGGATGTCGTGGGTGTCCCAAAGGTGCATGGCCGCTCCCGCGCTGTGGAGCGACCAGTCTAGAAGCTGCAAGGCCGGCGCAGCACCGGGTGAACACCAGCCCCGGGCCGGCGGCGCCCTTCAGCGGCTGGCGCCCACCACGCGAAGGACTTCCTGGCCGTAGGCTTCGAGCTTTTTCGCCCCGATGCCGCTGATGCCCTGCAGGGCTTCCAGCGTCTGCGGGTTGCGCTCGGCAATGCCGGCCAGCGTGGCGTCGTTGAAGATGACGTAGGCCGGCAGGTCGTGGGACTTGGCTACTTCCGAGCGCCAGGCCTTGAGGTTGATGAAGCGCGCCTGCGCATCAGGCCCCAGGTGCATGGCCGCCGCGCTGGTGGTGGCCCCGCGCTTGCCGCTGCGCGTGCGCGTGGCGGCCACGGATTCGCGCAGCAGCACCTGCACATCGCCGCGCAGCACGGCGCGCGACTGCGGCGTCAGCGTCAGCGTGTCGAAGACATGGCCGCTGTTCTCGCTGGTCACCTTGTGCAGGCCCAGGGCGCCGGTGGCCAGCAGTTGGCGCATCACGCCGCGCAGCTGCTGCTCGGAATAGTCCTTGCCGATGCCGAAGGTGGAAATCTTGTCGTGCAGGAACTGCGTGACCTTGTCCGTCACCTTGCCGCGCAGCACGTCCATGATGTGGCCGGCGCCAAAGGTCAGCTGGCTCATCTCGTGCACGCGGAAGATGGTGGACAGCAGCTTGCGCGCGGCGTCCGTGCCGTCCCAGATGGCGGGCGGGTGCAGGCAGTTGTCGCAGTTGCCGCAGGGCTCGGACGCTTCCCCAAAGTACTGCAGCAGGCGCACGCGGCGGCAGTCCGTGGCCTCGGCCAGCGTCAGCAGGGCATCGAGCTTGCCGCGCAGCACGGCCTTGAAGGCCTCTTCGGCCCCGCCCTCGTCGATCATGCGGCGCTG
Source organism: Comamonas sp. GCA5 (assembly GCF_036541385.1). Lineage (NCBI taxonomy): Bacteria > Pseudomonadati > Pseudomonadota > Betaproteobacteria > Burkholderiales > Comamonadaceae > Comamonas > Comamonas sp. GCA5. Next base: position 20,615 of record NZ_JAZHFR010000050.1, read on the forward strand.
GTTGACCACGTCCGAGATGCCATACGCCATCCAGGCCTGGGCCGGCAGCCCGTCGCGCCCGGCGCGGCCGGTTTCCTGGTAGTAGCCCTCGATGTTCTTGGGCATGTCGACGTGGGCCACAAAGCGCACATCGGGCTTGTCGATGCCCATGCCGAAGGCGATGGTCGCCACCATGACGATGCCCTCTTCGCGCAGGAAGCGGTTCTGGTGCAGCTGGCGCATCTCGGACGGCAGGCCCGCGTGGTAAGGCAGCGACTGGATGCCGTTGTCCTGCAGGGTCTGCGCCAGCTCTTCCACGCGGCGGCGCGACTGGCAGTAGACGACGCCGGCCTCGCCCTCGTGCTCGTGCTTGATGAAGCGCATCAGCTGGTGCGTGACGTCCTTCTTCTCGACGATGGTGTAGCGGATGTTGGGCCGGTCGAAACTGCTGACGAACTGGCGCGCGCCTTCCAGGTGCAGGCGCTCGACGATGTCGGCCCGCGTCAGCGCATCGGCCGTGGCCGTCAGCGCGATGCGCGGCACGCCGGCATAGCGTTCGTGCAGCACCGACAGGGCGCGGTATTCGGGCCGGAAATCGTGGCCCCACTGGCTCACGCAATGCGCTTCGTCGATGGCGAACAGGCCCAGCTGGCCCTGGGCGTACAGGTCGTCCAGCAGGCCCAGAAAGCGCGGCGTGACCAGGCGTTCGGGGGCCACGTACAGCAGGTTCAGCTTGCCGCACTGCAGCTGCCACTCGACCTCCTGGGCCTGGGCGTAGTCCAGCGAGGAATTCAGGTAGGCGGCCTCAACCCCGGCTTCGTGCAGTGCACCGACCTGGTCGTGCATCAACGCGATCAGCGGCGAGACCACGATGGCCACACCGTGGCCCTGCTGCTGGCGCACGATGGCCGGGATCTGGTAGCACAGGCTCTTGCCGCCGCCCGTGGGCATCAGCACCAGGGCATCGCCCCCATCCGTCACATGTTCCACGATGGCCTGCTGCGGCCCGCGAAAGGCGGCATAGCCAAAGATATCGTGCAAGACAGTGTGAACGGCGGACACTAGACAACCCCAACAGGCGGTGAAACAAAACGGCGGCCAGGCAGGGGCCGACCGCGTATTGTGCGCTGCACGACGCCCCGGCGGCGGCGCGCCTGGCTTTGACCTTCATCCACCCGCCGTGCGCTTTGGGGTCTTGACTGACAGCCTGGTGATGGGACTGTTCCGAACAATGGAGCATCGGGATTGCACCCTTTGCGGAGGTCTGTATGACACACATTCGACACTGGCTGGCCCTGGCATGCCTGGCGGGCGGCCTCCCCGTGCTGGCACAAACTGCCCCCAGCCCCCCATCCCCCACGATGTACCTGCAGGCAGGCGCTGGCGAGGACAGCAGCCAGGCCCTGGTGCTGGGCGTCACGCTGCCGTGGAAATCCTGGTCCTGGCCGCTTGGCGGGGGGCTGGTCCGCGGTCACTGGGACCTGTATGCCGGCGCCTGGTCCGGGCGGGATCTGGCCCAGGACCGTTTCCACACGGCCGTCATCGGCGCCGGGCCGAGCCTGCGCTGGCGCGGGCAGCAAGGAGCGTCGCCATGGTTCCTTGAGGTGGGCACCGGCCTCATGGTGTCCCACAAACACTTCTACGCCAGCGATGAGCGCATGGCCACGCGCTGGAACTTTGCCTCCCACCTCGGGCTGGGCATGAACTGGGGCCCGCGCCAGGAGCACGAACTCTCGCTGCGCCTGCAGCACGCCTCCAACGCCGGCGCCAAGGAACCCAACCCGGGGGTCAATTTCCTGCTGCTCCGCTACGCCCACGCGTTCTGAGCGCGGCCGGCCCACGGCGCCGCGCTGTCACCCAGCCAACAGCGCCGCCTTTCGCAACGCCGCATGATGCGGCGTTGTCTATTTGCAAGGATGTGAACATGGCCCTCTGGCTCAAACCCGCGATTCCGGAAGAGATCAACGCCCGCAGTGCCGACACCGCCGTGGCCCACCTGGGCATCGAGATCACCGAGGTCGGCGACGACTACCTGGTCGGCCGCGTGCCGGTGGACCACCGCACCAAGCAGCCGTTCGGGCTGCTGCACGGCGGCGTCAGCGTGGTACTGGCCGAAACCCTGGGCTCCATCGCCGCCTTCCATGCCAGCCCCGAGGGCCACCTGGCCGTGGGCCTGGACATCAACGCCAACCACCTGCGCGCCGTGCGCAGCGGCTGGGTGACCGGCACGGCGCGGCCCGTGCACATCGGCAGGACCACCCAGGTCTGGCAGATCGACATGGTGGACGAGCGCGGCCAGATGAACTGCGTCTCGCGCATCACCATGGCCATCCTGCCGCCCAAGGACTAAGGCCGGACCCGATCCTGCGGGCCCCTGCGCCCGTGCGGACCGAGGCCCCACCCGCAGCGATGCTCCGTGCTCAATGCACGCCCGCCGTCTCGGGGGCGTAGGCGCGCTGCACCAGGGCCTGGGCCAGCACCCAGGCGGGATCGACCAGCGCCCGCCCCTGCGCCTGCGGGGCCTGCGGCAAAGCCAGCGGAATTTCCGTGCAGCCCATGATGACCGGCACGTCCCCGTGCCGCTGCAGCATCTGCCCCAGCACCGCACCCAAACGCTGCTCGGCCAGGGCCATGTGGCCGCTCTTCACGCCCTGGTAGATGCCCTCCATGAGCTGGGCCACGCCCTGGGCATCGGGTACCAGGGGCTGAACCCCACAGGCACGCAGGGCCAAGTCGTACAGCCCCGTCTGGTAAGTGCCCGCAGTGGCCAGCACGATGGCCTGGCGCGCCCCCAGGGCCTGCACATGGCGCGCGGTCTCCTGCGCAATGTGCAGGATGTGCAGCTGCGGAAACAGCGCCTGCAGCTGGGCATGCCAGACATGGGCCGTATTGCAGGCCATGGCGATGCTGGACACGCCCAGGGCCGCCAGCCGCCCCACCCCCTGCTGCATGTGCAGGGCCGGCCCCGTCGGCGCCTGCGGATCGCCCAGCAGCGCCTGCGAGCGGTCCGGGATCGGCATCTGCACCAGCCAGTGCTCCGGAAAGGCCTGGTCGCGGACCTCCTGGCCCTGCGCCCGCAGATGGCTGCTGCAGGCCTGCACGAAGAGGCGCACGAAGTCGGCGCCTGCCGCCGGCCCCATGCCCCCCAGAATCCCCACCGCGCGCGGTGGGCTCCATCCCCCGGCGGCCATGGTCAGAACGCAGCCTTGTCGCTCAAGTCGCTCAGGTTCTGCTTGAGCTGCGTCGACATCGGCAGGCCCAGCGCGGCATTCACCGGCGGGATGGGCTGCATGAACCACTTGTCGTACAGCTGCGTGAACTGGCCGGACTTCATCAGATTGCTGATCACACCATCCACCAGCGCCTTGAACTTGGGGTCGTCCTTGCGCACCATGCAGGCATAGGGCTCCACCTGCAGGGCCTGGCCCACCACCTCGTAGTCGGCGGGGCTGCGCGAGTTGGAGATCAGGCCGAACAGCAGGATGTCATCCATGCCGAAGGCCGCAGCGCGGTCGTTCTGCACCAGCAGGAAAGCGTCGGCGTGGTCCTTGGGCGTGACCATCTCCAGCTCCCACTTGTGCTCGGCATTCGCCTTGCGCAGCACCTGCAGGTTGGTGGTGCCGGCGGTGACGGCCACGGTCTTGCCCTTGAGGTCGGCATAGTCCTTGATGCCAGCGCTCTTCTTCACCAGCAGGCGGGTGCCGGTGTAGAAATGGTTGATCGCGAAATCCACGTCCTTGGCGCGCGTGGTGTTGTTGGTGGTGGAGCCACACTCCAGGTCGACCGTGCCGTTCATCAGCAGGGGAATGCGGTTCTGCGAGGTCACCGCCTGCCAGTTCACCTTCAGGTCGCTCTTGCCCGTGGCTTTCTTGACGGCCTCGACCACGGCGTTGCTGATGTCCACCGCCATGCCCACCGGTTTGCCCTTGTCCAGGTAGCTGAACGGCACGGAGGATTCCCGGTAGGCCATGGTGATCTGGCCGCTTTGTGCCACCTTGGCCAGGGTGTCGGCGTGTGCGCCGGCAACAGCGGCCAGACCCAGGCTGGCGCAGAGCAATGTGGAGCGAAGTTTCATGCTGTTCCTCTCAAGTGGCGGAAGTGGCTGCGAATGTGCAGGGCCAGTGTAGGAACGCACTGCCGCCTTGTGCGATGCCAATCGACGGTGCACCCATGCCGGATATTTATGCTTTCCTCAGGGTTTCCCCAAGACAGGGCGAACTGTGTGTCGCGGCGGTGCAGACCGCCCGTTTGCGGGCATCCGGTCACTGCAGGCACGCCGCACACCCATAACCTGGGCGCATACCCCAGAAACAAAACGCCATGGCCGCACTCCCGCCCCCGCCCCTACAGTCGGGACCACAGGGAGAACAAGACATGCATGTGTGTATCGTGGGTGCGGGCATTGTGGGTTTGACGACGGCGTACGCCCTGCAGCAGGCGGGCTACCAGGTCACGGTGCTGGAGCGTGCGGCGCAGCCGGCCATGGGCGCCAGCGGCGGCAATGGCGCGCAGTTGAGCTATTCGTACGTGCAGCCCCTGGCCGACCCGGGCATCTGGGCTAGCCTGCCCAAGCTGCTGCTGGACCCGGATTCACCGCTGCGCTTTCGCCTGCAGGCCGACCCGCGGCAGTGGGCCTGGGGCCTGCAGTTCCTGGGCGCCTGCAACCGCCACACCTCGGCCGCCAGCACCCAGGCCTTGCTGCAGCTGGCCACTGAAAGCCGCCTCGCCTTCGAGGCGCTGCAGGCGCGCGAACAGCTGGACTGCGACCACGCCACGCCAGGCAAGCTGGTGCTCTACCCGACCCAGGCCAGCCTGGATGCCGCGGCGCGCCAGGTGGCGCTGCAGGCCCGCCTGGGCGGGGCCGCGCACGCACCTCGGTCAGCGCCTGCCGAGGCCGCGCGCATCGAGCCCGCCCTGCACCACTACGCCGCGCACATCGCCGGGGCGGTGCACACGCCCAGCGAGAGCGTGGTCGATGCGCGCGCGCTGTGCGAGCAGCTGGCCCGCGTGCTGCAGGCGCGCGGCGCGCAGCTGCGCTGGAACACCGAGGTGCTGTCACTGGCGCGTACGCACGACCGCATCACCGCCGTGCACACCGCGCAGGGGCCGCTGCAGGCCGACCACGTGGTGCTGGCCAGCGGCTGGGAAAGCGCCGAGCAGGCGCGCCGCGTGGGCGTTCGTATCCCGGTCTATCCGCTCAAAGGCTACAGCATCACGCTGGATGCCTCGGCCCAACCCGAGGCCGCGCCCCGCGTCAGCGTGACCGACACGTGCCGCAAGGTGGTGTTTGCACGCCTGGGTGATCGCCTGCGCGTGGCCGGCATGGTGGAGATCGTGGGGGCCGACACCGCCGTGCACCCGGCCCGCATCCGCAGCCTGCAGCAGTCCACGCAGGCCGTGCTGCCGCAGCTGCGCCACGGCGACGCGGTGCAGCCCTGGACCGGCATGCGCCGGCC
>NZ_JAZHFR010000051.1:0-26038 GCF_036541385.1 Comamonas sp. GCA5
CCACGTCAATCACTCCTGGTCTCCTGCTGCACATAAAAGCAGCAGGCTAGGGTTAATGCGTGGGTCAGATTGAGATGGAAAAACCGGGGGCTAGTGGGTCACTTCTGGATGGAAATCAACAATGCATCCACACCAGGGCTGCGCACCAGGCGCAACCCGAGCTGCATCAGCGGTCGCGCGAAAAGGTCTTACGACGGTCGCCACCGAAACCACCGCCATTGCGGTCATCACGACCACCACCAAAGGACTTGCCTTCGCGACGCTCACCGCCACCAAAGCCACCGCGGTCGCCACGGCCTTCAAAACGGGGACGGTCGCCACCGAAAGGCTTGCGCTCGGCAAAGCCGCCTTCACGGCGCTGGCCACCGCCGAAGCCACCGCGATCGCCGCCACGGTCTTCAAAACGGGGACGGTCACCACCGAAGCCACCGCGCTCTGGACGGTCACCAAAAGCGGGCTTGCGATCGGCAAAACCACCTTCACGGCGTTGGCCGCCACCGAAGCCGCCGCGATCGCCGCCACGGTCTTCAAAGCGGGGACGGTCGCCACCAAAACCACGCTGGTCACGGTCGCCGCCAAAGCGGGGACGGTCACCACCGAAGCTGCCACGCTCACGGTCACCACCAAAGCCACCTTCGCGGCGCTGACCACCACCAAAACCACCACGGTCACCAAAGCCTGGCTTGCGGCCATAGCCGTCGCCGTCACGGCGACCACCAAAACCACCACGGCCACCGGCGCCGGCACCGCCGCCACGACGGCCATCGCGCTCACCGGCGGCCGGGAAGCGTTGCTGGGGCTCAAGACCCGGAATGACTTCGGCCTTGAACTGCTGGCGGGTGTAGCCTTCGATGTCGAACACGCGGCGACGGTCGCGGAATTCCGCAAACGTCACAGCCACGCCTTCGCGGCCGGCACGGCCGGTACGGCCGATGCGGTGGGTGTAGTCCTCGGCCTTCATGGGCAGGCCGTAGTTGAACACGTGGGTGATGGTGGGCACGTCGATGCCGCGGGCTGCCACGTCGGTGGCCACCAGCACCTGGATCTGGCCATTGCGCAGCGCCATCAGGCGGCGGTTGCGCAGACCCTGGCTCAGCGCGCCGTGCAGGGCGGCGGCGGAGAAGCCGGCTTCCTGCAGGTCGGTCGCCAGACCGTCGCACTCCACCTGGGTGGAGGCAAACACGATGGCCTGGTTGATCGAGGTGTCACGCAGCCAGTGATCCAGCAGCTTGCGCTTGTGCTGGGCGTTGTCGGCCCAGAACAGCACCTGCTTGATGTTGGTGTGCTTTTCCTGCGCCGTGGAGATGGTCACCTTCTTCACGTTGGCGCCGCCGTCGTGCATCACGCGCATGGCCAGCTGCTGGATGCGGGGCGCGAAGGTCGCGCTGAACATCATGGTCTGCTTGCGCTGCTCGGTCAGCTGGTTGACTTCGGCCAGGTCGTCGGCAAAGCCCAGGTCCAGCATGCGGTCGGCTTCGTCCACCACCAGGAACTGCACCTTGTCCAGCTTGATCTGCAGCGAACGCTGCAGGTCCAGCAGGCGGCCGGGCGTGGCCACCACCAGGTTGGCGTTCTGCAGCTTGGCGATCTGCACTTGGTAGGGCATGCCGCCCACCACGTTGGCAATGCGCATGCCGCGGCAGTGCTTGACCAGCTCGATGGCGTCGTGCGCCACCTGCTGTGCCAGCTCGCGCGTGGGGCACAGGATCAGGGCGCCGGGCACGGCGGCCTTGAAGTTGCGGGGGTTGGTGGGGTCCTTGCGCTTGTTGCGCTTGGGAGCAGGTTCGCCACGGGCGGCCGCTTCGGCCACCAGACGGTCGTATTCCGCCTTGGCTTCGGCTTCTTCTTCGTTCTTCTGCTGAATCAGGGTGTTCAGCACGGGCAGCAGGAAGGCGGCCGTCTTGCCGGAGCCGGTCTGGCTGGAGACCATCAGGTCGATGAAACCACCGGTTTCTTCGCCAGCGCCCATGGCCAGGGGAATGGCCTGCGCCTGCACGGGTGTGGGCTGGGTATAGCCCAGATCGCCCACGGCACGCACCAGCTCGGGCGCCAGGCCCAATTCTTCGAAAGGATTGGGACCTGCGGGCTCCGCGGCCTCCACAGGGTCCACGTCGGCCAGCATCTGGTCCAGGGTAGCGTCCAAAGAGGTATCTGCAGCGGCCACCAGGCCCTGCTCATTGAGGATGTCGTTCATGTGTTCTCACGCGGAAAGCAAACACCAATGCCCAGCGGCAGTGCTGCTTTCTTGACGGTTAGGGAAACATCAACCGTCAAACAAAGCACTTCCACGCTGGTGGATGTGGTGGGCAGTCGTATCGGCATCGCTGGCGGCCCGTGTGGGGCGGCCATGGCGAGCGGGTGTCGGTGAGCCCGGTGAGTGATGGGAGATGCGCAAATGGCTGAAAAAAGCGCGTACCTTGTTTGTTCCAAGGTTGCGTTCAGACAAGACCGCAATTATTGCACGCCCTGCTTTTCTCTTCAAACCCCAGGGGCTTATCCCCTGGAATCGCATGCCTTATGGCGCGGGATCGGCCAGCACCGGGCTGAGGAAGTGCGCGCGGTAGTGCTGCAGCTCGTCGATGGACTCCAGCACGTCGGCCAAGGCGGTGTGGCGCTGGGCTTTCTTGAAGCTGCTGACCACCTCGGGCTTCCAGCGCCGCGCCAGTTCCTTGAGCGTGCTGACATCGACGTTGCGGTAATGCAGATAGGCCTCCAGCTTGGGCATGTAGCGCGCCAGGAAGCGCCGGTCCTGGCCGATGCTGTTGCCGCACAGCGGCACCTTGCCCTTGGGCACGTACTTGCTCAAAAAGGCAATCAGCTGCGCCTGTGCCTGCTCTTCCGTCACCTCCGAGGCCTTCACGCGCTCAATCAGACCGCTGCGCCCGTGCGTGCCCTTGTTCCAGGCGTCCATTCCGTCCAGCAGGGCATCGCTCTGGTGGATGGCGAACACCGGGCCTTCCACCCGCACATCGAGGTTGGCATTGGTGATCACCACCGCGATTTCGATGATGCGGTCGTGCTCGGGGTTCAGCCCCGTCATTTCACAGTCCAGCCACACCAGGTTGAGGTCGGACTTGGGCAGCACAGGGGTTTCGGGGGAGGCGGCAAGAGACATCCGCAAATTGTCGCCTACACTCGCCGCCAATGCCGACACACAACGCCCTTTCCCCTTCGCTGCTGCTGACGCTGGCCTTCGCGCTGATGCTGGCCCTGCACCTGCTGGTGCAGATGTGGCTCAACACGCGCCAGGTGCGCCATGTGGCCCAGCACCGCCACCAGGTGCCGGCGGCGTTCGCGCACCGGATCGCCCTGGGCGCCCACCAGAAGGCCGCCGACTACACCCTGGCCAAGGCCCGTTTCGGCCTGGTGCACATGGCCTGGGGGGCCGTGGTCCTGCTGGGCTGGACCCTGCTGGGCGGCCTGGACGCGCTGCACGCCGGCCTGCTGCAGTTCATGGCGCCCGGCCTGGGCCAGCAACTGGCGCTGCTGGCAGCGTTCGCCCTGATCTCTGGGGCGCTCGACCTGCCGTTCGCGCTATACCAGACCTTTGTGCTGGAAGCGCGCTTCGGCTTCAACAAAAGCACGCCTGCGCTGTGGCTGGCCGACCTGTGCAAGTCCACCCTGCTGGCCGCCGCCATCGGCCTGCCGATCGCCTGGGCCATCCTGTGGTGCATGCAGGCCACGGGCAGCCTGTGGTGGCTGTGGGCCTGGGGCTTCTGGACCGCCTTCCAGCTGCTGCTGATGTGGGTCTTCCCCAGCTTCATCGCCCCGATGTTCAACAAGTTTGAACCCTTGGCCGACGCCACCCTGCAGGCGCGCGTCACCCAGCTGATGCAGCGTTGCGGCTTTGCCGCCAAGGGCCTGTTCGTGATGGACGGCAGCCGCCGCTCGGCCCATGCCAACGCCTACTTCACCGGCTTTGGCACGTCCAAGCGCGTGGTGTTCTACGACACCCTGCTCCAGCAGTTGAATGCCGACGAGGTCGAAGCCGTGCTGGCGCACGAGCTGGGCCATTTCAAGCACCAGCACATCACCAAGCGCATGCTGGGCATGTTCGCTGTCAGCCTGCTCGGCTTTGCCCTGCTGGGCTGGGTGTCGCAGCAGGCCTGGTTCTACGCCGGCCTGGGCGTGACGCCCAGCGTGGCCCTGGCCTTCGGCCAGCCCACCGACCAGCCGGGCCTGGCCCTGCTGCTGTTCGTGCTGGCCCTGCCGGTGTTCACCTTCTGGCTGTCGCCCCTGGTGGCCCATTTTTCGCGCCGCGACGAATTCGAGGCCGATGCCTACGCCATGGCCCAGGCCGACGGCGGTGCACTGGCCAGCGCCCTGCTCAAGCTGTACCAGGACAACGCCTCGACCCTGACGCCCGACCCGGTGTATGCGCGCTATTACTACTCCCACCCACCAGCGGTGGAGCGCCTGGCACGCATGCCGGCACCTGCCACCCCCCACCCCGTGAGCGCCGCATGAGCCGCAAGCACAGCAAAGCCGCCGTCGCCTCGGCGGCCGCCTCCACCGAAGGCCTGGTTGTCGGCAGCCATGGCCGCCACTGCATCGTAGAAACCGAGGACGGCAGCCGCCGCATCTGCCACCCGCGCGGCAAGAAGAGCCAGGCCGTCGTCGGCGACCGCGTGCTGTGGCAGGCCCCGCCCCCCGGCCAGGGCGAGGAAGGCACGATCGAGAAAGTGCTGGAACGCAGCAACCTGCTGTACCGCCAGGACGAGATCCGCACCAAGATGTTCGCCGCCAACCTGGACCAGGTGCTGATCCTGATCGCGGCCGAGCCGGTGTTCTCCGAAAGCCAGCTGGCGCGCGCCCTGATTGCGGCCGAGGATGCCGGCATCCAGCCCATCATCGCGCTGAACAAGTTCGACCTGCCCGAAGCCTTTGCCCTGGCCTGGCAGCGCCTGGAGGCCTACCGTGCCCTGCAGCACCCCGATGGCAGCCCGCACTACCCGGTCATCCCGCTGAACCTGACCAGCGACGACCCCGAGCAGAAAGAGGCCTTGATGGACCTGCTGGCCGGCAACCGCACCTTCGTGCTCGGCCCTTCGGGCGTGGGCAAGAGCACGCTGATCAACCTGCTGGTGCCCGGCGCACAGGCCGCCACCAACGAGATCTCCCGCGTGCTCAACACCGGCAAGCACACCACCACCACCACCACCTGGTACTGGATGGACGCCGCGCGCACCACGGCCCTGATCGACTCCCCCGGCTTCCAGGAATTTGGCCTGTACCACATCGCCCCCACCGACCTGCCGCGCTGCATGCCGGACATCGGCGCCCTGGCCGACCAGTGCAAGTTCTACAACTGCACCCACCTGCACGAGCCGGGCTGCGCCGTGATGGCCGAGGTGGACCAGGAAGGCAGCCCGCACTGCATCCATCCCAACCGCTACCGCATCTACGCCGAGCTGTTCGACGAGCTGAGCCAGATGCGCTACTGAAGCGACGGCACACGCCCCACAAAAAAACCGCCAGGCAATCCCTGGCGGTTTTTTATGGAAATTGGCCTCTAGCCCTGATGCAGCCTGCGCAGAGTGCTATCCAATCAGCCAATGAGGCGCGCCAGACTGAGCAGCGCCAGCAGCAGCATCCACACCACCACGCTGCGCCACACCAGGCCCACCACAGCGCGCAGGTGGCCCACGTCGGCCTCACGCCCCGGGGTCACACCCGAGTCCTGCCAGCCGTCATCGTCGTCGTACACGGGCGCGGTCTGCAGCTCCTCGCGCATCTTCAGCGCGTTGCCGCCCAGGCGCACGTTGATGGCGCCGGCGGTGGCCGCCAGAATCACGCCATCGTTGTCGTTGGGAAAGTGCTTGGTGTGAAAGCGCCAGCCATCGATCGCTTCCTCAAAGCTGCCCACCACGGCAAACCCCAGCGCCGTCATGCGCGCGGGCAGCCAGTCGATCACCGTCCATGCCTGCTTGGCCGATTGCTGCAGCCGCTCGCTCACCGGTGCGGCGCCACCAATCGACTTGCGCGACCAGTAGCGCGACAGGTATTCCGCCATGCGGTAGAGCACGGCGCCCGCCGGCCCCAGGCCCAGGGCCGCCAGCAGCGCAAACCAGAACAGCACGCCAAACACGTGGCGGTGGGCGCAGATGACCGAGTACTCGATCACATGGCGCACCACTTCGCTGCGCGGGACCTCGGCCGCATCCACCTGGCGCCAGTCCGCCAGACCTTCGCGCGCCGCCTGCTCGTCACCGCTTTCCAGCGCGTCGCGGATGCGGGTGAAATGGTGGCTGAACTGGCGAAAGCCCAGGGTGACGTACAGCACGGCCACATTCCACAGCATGGCCGCCGGCCAGCCGACCCAGCGCATCAGCAGCCAGTACACCCCGACGACCAGCAGCACAGGGGGCACCATGGCCAGTCCCCAGGCCACCCAGCCATGGTGTTCACGACCCGCATCGAAGTTACGACGCACCGACACCGACCAGGCCCGAACGCCAGCGTGCACCGGGTTGCCCCGTGACAGCGGACGGGCCTGCTCCAGCAAGAGAGCAAGCAAGATGGCAAAGAAACTCATGGGACGATGATAGCGGCAAGCCTTCGCCTTGCCACCCCCGTGCCAGCACGGGCCGCCTCAAGCCACCATGAAACGGTAGAAGTTACGCAGCATGCCCGCCGTGGCGCCCCAGATGTAGCGCTCGCGCCCGGCATCCAGGTACGGCATGGAAAACCATTCGCGCTCCAGGCCCTGCCAGTGCAGCCGGTGGCGCTGGTGGTGGGCCGGATCGAGCAAGAAGCGCAGCGGCACCTCGAACACATCCGCCACTTCGTAGGGGTTGGGATGCAGCGGTGCATCGGGCTGCACCAGGGCCACGACCGGGGTGACCATGAAGGCCGTGCCGGTCTCATAGACCGGCAGGCTGCCCAGCACCTCGACCTGCCCGGGGTCCAGACCGACTTCCTCCTGGGCCTCCCGCAGGGCCGTGGCCGTGGCATCGGCATCCTCCGGGTCCTGGCGCCCGCCGGGAAAGGCCACCTGCCCGGAATGCGTGGACAGCTGCTCCGTGCGCTGGGTCAGCAGCACCGTCAGCTCCTCGCGCAGCACCAGGGGCACCAACACCGCCGCATGCGCCGGCGTGCGCGGGGCAAAGCGAGCCTCCTTGCGGACTTCGGGCTGCCACCGCGGCGGGTGGGCAAAGCGCGCACGCAAGGCCTGGGGGGTTTGACCGGCGGCGGGCACGGCCGGCAAATGGCTGTCGGTGCCGATGACCGGCACCTGGCGCGGATCGAAGTTGGGGATGCTGGCGGTCAGCGACGCTGGCTGCCGGGACGCGGGCGAGGGGGTCAACAAAGCTTCTCCACGGGCATAAAAAAGCCGCCACAGCGAACTGTAGCGGCTTTTGCCTGACAAGGCTGCGCGATTACTCGGCAGCTGCAACAGCAGTCTTGTTGACGCGTTGTGGCAGCTTTTCCTTGATACGTGCCGACTTGCCGCTGCGCTGACGCAGGTAGTACAGCTTGGCACGACGCACATCACCGCGGCGCTTGACTTCGATGCCAGCGATCAGGGGAGAGTAAGTCTGGAACGTACGCTCCACACCTTCGCCGCTGGAAATCTTGCGCACGATGAACGCGCTGTTCAGGCCACGGTTACGCTTGGCGATCACCACGCCTTCGTAAGCCTGCACGCGCTTGCGGTTACCTTCCACCACGTTCACGGACACGATGACGGTGTCACCAGGCGCGAAAGCAGGGATGGTCTTGTTCAGGCGAGCAATTTCTTCTTGCTCCAGAGTTTGGATCAGATTCATGATTCATCCATCTTGATCTTGTCCGCGCCAGAATTGGCAAGCGCCGGGATTGGTGCTATGGCTGCATTCAAACCGATGCAGCGGCCGGATAGAGGATCAAAGAACCCGGGATTATAGCTGGGACGCGTTTTTGCCAAAAACCCTTCGTCCTTGGCATTCAACAAGCCCTGGGCGCGGGCCTGCGCGATCAGTTCCGGACGGTACTGCGCCGTGATGCGCAGGCGCTGGTCACGGCGCCAGCGCTCGATGTTGCCGTGGTGGCCCGACAGCAGCTCGGGCGGCACCGGCTGGCCTTGCCAGACTTCGGGACGGGTGTAATGCGGGCAGTCCAGCAGCCCGTCCAGCGCGGGGTTGAAGCTGTCCTGCTGGAAGCTGCCCGCGTCGTTGAGCACCCCGGGCTGCAGCCGTGTGACCGCATCCAGCAGCACCATGGCCGCCAGCTCGCCGCCGGAAAGCACGAAATCCCCCAGGCTCAGCTGGTGGGTGACATGCTGGTCGATGAAGCGCTGGTCGATGCCCTCATAGCGGCCGCACAGCAGGATGGCACCCTGGCTCTCGGCCCAGTCGGCCACCACCTCGTGCTTGAGGGTCTGGCCGATCGGCGAGAACAGCACCACCGGTGCCGGCGCAGATGTTTCACTCTCGGTGCGCGCCGCGCGGATGGCCTCCAGGCACAACTGCAGCGGCTCGGCCATCATCACCATGCCAGGGCCACCGCCGAACGGGCGATCGTCCACGCGGCGGTAGTTGCCCTGGGCGTAGTCGCGCGGGTTCCACAGATGCACCGCCACCTGCCCTGAGGCATAGGCACGGCGCGTTACTCCGCTTTCCAGGAAAGGGGCGAACAGCTCGGGGAACAGGGTGATGATGTCGAAACGCATGCGTGCCAAGGGCTCAGTAGTCGGGCTGCCAGTCCGCGATGATGGTTTTGGCGGCCACATCCACCTTGTCGATGTAGGCATCGACAAAGGGAATCATGCGCTCGCGCTCCTTGCCACCTTCCTCGTAGGCCAGCACCAGCGTGGTCTGGGGGCCGGTGGCCAGCAAATCCTTGACCACGCCCAGCGCCACGCCTTCGCGGCTGCTGACTTGCAGGCCCATCAGGTCGACCCAGTAGTACTCGCCGTCCTCGGCCTGGGGGAAATGCTCGCGCGCCACGAAGATGCGGGCACCGCGCAGGGCCTCGGCCGCATTGCGGTCCAGCACGGCGGGCGAGGTGGCCACGATGGTGTCCGAGTGCGGGCGCACCTGCTTGATCGGCAGCAGCACCGTACCCGTGAAATGCTTGGCGCCTTTTTCGGCCGGCAGCAAGAACCACTGCTTGGCGGCGAACAGGGCTTCAGGATCCGCACTGTAGGCAATGACCTTGAACCAACCCTTCACCCCCCACGCATCGGCAATGCGGCCAATTTCCACCGCATCGTCCGGCAGTGCGGTGGGTTCCAGTTCAGGCATGTGGCTCATGACAATCTTCAAAAGACGAAAAAAGAAAAAACGGGTTCCGTCAGACTAGCCAACGGAACCCGTTTTCAATGGGGGTGCTGATTAGGCAGCAGCCTTGGCGGCAGCTTGCTTGAGCAGGCGTTCGACGGTGTCGGAAGCCTGGGCGCCAACGCCCTTCCAGTAGGTCACGCGGTCCAGCGCAATGCGCAGACCTTCTTCAGCGCCACGGGCGGTGGGGTTGTAGAAACCCACGCGCTCGATGAAAGCGCCATCGCGACGAACGCGCTTGTCGGTCACGACGATGTTGAAGAAAGGACGTGCCTTGGAGCCGCCGCGGGAGAGTCGAATAACGACCATGATTTATCCTTCGGGTGGTCGCAGCAAATTTGCTGCAAGAGTTTTTCACGGCGTTTGAGACACGCGACATGGCCACCCGGCCAGCGACACGCCGAAAACGCAAGATTATATAGGGTTCTGCTTTTTATGCCTAACGTCCGCCCCAGCCAACCCCTGGATGTGCCCGCCATCACGGCCATTTACCGCCACCACGTGCTGCACGGCACCGGCACCTTCGAGATCGAGCCGCCCACTTTGGCCGACATGACGACCCGCCGCCAGGATGTGCTGAACAAGCAACTGCCCTGGCTGGTGGCCGAGGCAGAGGACGGCAGCATCCTGGGCTATGCCTATGCGAACTGGTTCAAGCCACGCCCGGCCTACCGGTTCTCGGCCGAGGATTCCATCTACGTGTCCGACGCGGCGCGCGGCCAGGGGATTGGCCGCTTGCTGCTGGATGCGCTGTGCCGGGAGTGCGAGGCCGTCGGCGTGCGCAAGCTGATCGCCGTGATCGGCGACAGCACGAATGCCGGCTCGGTGGGCGTGCACCGCGCCGCAGGCTTTGCGCATGTGGGCACGCTCAGCGCCGTGGGCTGGAAGTTCGACCGCTGGCTGGATGTGGTGATGATGGAGAAGTCCCTAGGTGCCGGCGCCAGCACCTCACCCGAATAATGGGGGCATGAAGAACAAGACCGTTGCAGCGTGGTTGGCATTCGTCGGAGGCCCCCTGGGGCTGCACCGGTTTTATCTGCATGGAATGGGCGACACCCTGGGCTGGGCCCTGCCCATTCCCACGGCGCTGGGGCTGTATGGCATCCAGCGCGTGCAGCAGTTCGGCCAGGACGACCAGCTCAGCTGGGTGCTGATTCCGCTGCTGGGCTTCACCATCGCCGCCTGCGCCCTGGTGGCCATCCTCTACGGTCTGCGCCACCCGCAGCAATGGAACGCCCGCTTCAACCCGCAGGCCAGCGCCGATGCGCCGGCCGGCCACACCAATTGGTTCACGATTGCCGCCATCGCGGCCGCCCTGATGGTGGGGGCGGCGGTGCTGATGGCCAGCCTGGCCTACAGCTTCCAGCACTACTTCGAATACCAGATTGAGGAAGCGCGCAAGATTTCCCAATGAGGACTTGGCTGCTTCCAACAACGTAGCAGCTTGCGCAGAAAGAAAAAGGACTTCAGAGTCATTCCACTCTGAAGTCCTTTTTGCATCAGCGCCAGGCGCTCTTTTTAATAGAGCTGCAGGCTGACCCAGTAGGCCACGGCCGCCACGAAGGCGCTGGCGGGGATGGTCAGAATCCAGGCCCAGACGATGTTGCCGGCCACGCCCCAACGCACCGCGCTCATGCGCTGGGTGGAGCCCACGCCGACGATGGCGCCGGTGATGGTGTGGGTGGTGGAGACAGGCACGCCCAGGAAGGTGGCGAAGAACAGCGTCATCGCGCCCCCGGATTCGGCACAGAAGCCGCCCACGGGCTTGAGCTTGGTGATCTTCTGGCCCATGGTCTTCACGATGCGCCAGCCGCCGAACATGGTGCCCAGACCGATCGCCGCGTAGCAGCTGACGATCACCCAGATGGGCGGGCTGGATTCGGTGCTCGACATGTAGCCCGTGCCCAGCAGCAGCAGCCAGATGATGCCTATGGTCTTTTGCGCATCGTTGCCACCGTGGCCCAGCGAATAGGCGCCGGCCGACACCAGCTGCAGGCGACGGAACCACTTGTCCACCTTGCTGGGGCGTGTGCGGCGGCAGATCCAGGCGACGATCACCATCATCAGCGAGCCGAACAGGAAGCCCAGCAGCGGCGAGATGAAGATGAAGGCCAGGGTCTTGAGGATGCCGCTGGCAATCAGCGGACCGGTGCCGGCCTTGGCCACCACGGCGCCGACGATGCCACCGATCAGCGCGTGCGAGGAGCTGGAGGGGATGCCGTAGTACCAGGTGATCAGGTTCCAGACGATGGCGCCGGCCAGGGCGCCGAAGACCACGTGGGTGTCCACGATCTCCGGATTCACGATCCCCTTGCCCACCGTGGCGGCCACGCTGAGGTGGAACACGAAGATCGCCACGAAATTGAAGAAGGCGGCAAACACCACGGCCTGCGTGGGTTTGAGCACGCCGGTGGAGACGACGGTTGCGATCGAGTTCGCCGCATCATGAAAGCCATTCATGAAGTCGAAGATCAGCGCCATCGCCACCAGCAGAATGACCACCCACAGGGCGGCTTGTACGGTTTCCATGGTCAGGATTCCCCGTGCTGGTCGATCAGGAGTTTTCGAGGACGATGCCCTCGATGGTGTTGGCGACGTCCTCGCACTTGTCGGTGATGGTTTCCATCAGCTCGTACACACCTTTGAGCTTGATCAGTTCGCGCACGTCCTGCTCTTCGCGGAACAGCTTGCTCATCGCGGCGCGCAGCACGCGGTCGGCGTCCGATTCCAGGCGGTCGATTTCCTGGCAGGTCTTCAGGGCAGCCTCGGCCACCGACTGGTCGGCGATCTGGTTCAGCAGCTTGACGGCATCGCGCACGCGCTCGCAGCACTTGAGGCTCAGGTCGGCCAGGCGCGTCATCTCTTCGGTCATCTGGCGGATGTCGTACAGCGCCATGGCTTCGGCGGAGTCCTGGATCAGGTCCACCACGTCGTCCATGGTGTTGATCAGGCCGTGGATGTGCTCACGGTCCAGGGGCGTGATGAAGGTCTGGTGCAGGGTCTTCGTGACTTCGTGGGTCACACGGTCGGCGGCACGCTCGGCGTTGTCGACATCGCTGTTGTACTTCTCACGCAGGTGCGGATCGTTGTAGTTGGCCACCATCTGCGAGAACGCACGTGCGGCTTCCACGATGCGCTCGGCATGTTGGTTGAACATTTCGAAAAAATTGCCTTCGCGGGGCAAGAGCTTGCCAAACAGCATGAACGCTCCTTCAAGAGTTATGTATAGCGTTGGAAACTAGAAAGCCTACGCGTGGCAAACACGTAGGCTGCTGGATCTGTGGAAATGCGCGCAGCGCGCCATTCCTGTCGTTCCGGCGGGGCGACGCAGGTGTCGCCGTTCCGGGTTGTGGCACCGGCCAAGGCGGCTGGTTGCCGCGCATTGTCCATGACAAAACAGTGAATATTTAATTAAATTTTTATGACAAATGTGTGACGAAGCATGAAACAACAAAAAAGAACGCAAGCGCACACTCATTGATCAAATTCGAAAAAAATTGAACATTTTGTCGCCGCAGCGAGGGCATGCCTGCCGCACCGCGGTGGCGCGATGCAGGCGGACCCTCACGGCTTGCGCTGCTGCTCTGCGGCCTCGTTGAGCTGGCGCAGTTGCGCCAATTTTTCACCGATCTTGATCTCCAGGCCGCGCGGCACGGGTTGGTAGAAGTGGGGATTGTCCAGCCCCTCGGGAAAGTAATCCTCCCCGGCCGCAAAGCCACCTTCCTCGTCGTGGGCGTAGCGGTAGCCCTTGCCCCAGTCCATGTCCTTCATCATCTTGGTCGGGGCATTGCGCAGGTGCATGGGCACGGGCCGCGTGCTGTCGGCTTTGACCAAGGCCTTCATCTGGTTGTAGGCCTGGTAGCCGGCATTGCTCTTGGGCGCCACGGCCAGGTAGAGCACGGCCTGGGCCAGCGCCAGCTCGCCCTCGGGGCTGCCCAGGCGCTCATAGGTTTGCGCCGCCTCGTTGGTGATCTGCATGGCGCGCGGGTCGGCCAGGCCGATGTCTTCCCAGGCCATGCGGATTAGGCGCCGCGCCATGTAGCGCGGATCGGCGCCGCCATCGAGCATGCGCACCAGCCAGTACAGCGCGGCATCGGGGTCCGAGCCGCGCACCGATTTGTGCAACGCGCTGATGGTGTCGTAGAACTGCTCGCCGCCCTTGTCGTAGCGGCGCATGCGCTCGCCCAGCACCTGCAGCAGCCAGGCGTCGGTGATGCTGCCGACCTGGGCCTGCTCGGCCGTGATGGCCAGGGTCTCCAGCGTGTTCAGCAGGCGCCGCGCATCGCCGTCGGCATAGGCGATCAGTCGCTCCAGCGCTTCATCTTCCATAGCTGGCACCGCTTGCAGCGTCTGGGCTTTTGCCACAATTTGCTTCAAGTCGTCTGCCGTCAGGCTTTGCAGCACATAGACCGCCGCGCGCGACAGCAAGGCCGAGTTGACCTCGAAGGACGGGTTCTCCGTCGTGGCCCCGATGAAGGTGAACAGGCCGCTTTCCACGTGCGGCAGGAAGGCGTCCTGCTGGCTTTTGTTGAAACGGTGCACCTCGTCCACGAACACAATGGTGCGCTGCGGCATCAGGCCGCTGCGCGCCAGCTCGGCCCGCTCCACGGCTTCGCGGATGTCCTTGACCCCGCCCAGCACGGCGCTGATGGCGATGAACTGCGCATCGAAGGCATCGGCCATCAGGCGGGCGATGGTGGTCTTGCCCACGCCGGGCGGGCCCCACAGGATGCAGCTGTGCGGGCGGCCTGACTCGAAGGCCAGCCGCAGCGGCATGCCCGCGCCCAGCACCTGCTGCTGGCCCACGACCTCCGCCAGGCTGCGGGGGCGCAAACGCTCGGGCAGGGGGACATGCAGGGCCGAATCCCCCCCGCCGGATGTGAGCTTGGACAAATCAGCTGCGCCTTTCAGGGTTGTTTTGGAATTCGCCATATAACAGAACTTTATATGCGGCAAAATAGGTAAATCAGCGGATCACTACCCGTCATGCGCGATGCTTACCTGCGTTACCCATGATGGCTGTAGCCCGTGGACCGAAGCCACAAGCTTAATCGGCACGGAAACCCCTCGCCATTTGCTGCCCCTGCGACCCTCGGCCGGCAAGGCACCCTGCTCCTGTCGGCGCCGACATCCGGCCCACAGCGTACGCGCACGGAATCCGCATTCGTCGCTCTGCAACGCGGCTCGCACGCACGGCTGTGCTGCGGCCCTCTGGTTTTAGGTTTTCCCCATGACAACACTCAAGACGCGGGACATTCTTGCCCTCGGCTTCATGACTTTTGCGCTCTTCCTGGGCGCAGGCAACATCATTTTCCCGCCCAGCGTGGGCCTGGCCGCGGGTGAATTCCAATGGTCCGCCGCCCTGGGCTTTTTGCTGACCGGCGTGGGCCTGCCCCTGCTGGGCGTGGTTGCGCTGGCGCGCGTCGGCGGGGGGCTGGACACACTGACCAGCCCCATCGGCAAGCTGGCCGGCACCCTGATGGGCCTGTCCATCTACCTGACGATCGGCCCCTTCTTTGCCACGCCGCGCACGGCCACCGTGTCGTTCGAGGTGGGCATGGCCCCGTTCACCGGCAATACGCCCGAGGCGCTGCTGATGTTCACCATCGGCTACTTCGCGCTGGTGATGGTGCTGTCGCTGTTCCCCGGCAAGCTGATGGACAACATCGGCAAGATCATCACCCCGGCGCTGATCGTGGTGCTGTCCATTCTGGGCATCGCCGCTTTCGTGGCCCCGGCCGGTGACATCGTGACCACGCCTGCGCCCGACTACGCCTCGGCCGGCCAGGCCCTGGCCCAGGGCTTCCTGCAGGGCTACCAGACCATGGACGCGCTGGCCTCCCTGGTCTTCGGCATCATCATCGTGGCAGCCATCAAGGCCGCCGGCGTGACCGACACCCGGCTGCACACGCGCTACACCATCCTGGCGGGCCTGATCGCCGCCACCGGCCTGGGCCTGGTCTATGTGTCCCTGGTCTACCTGGGCGGCATGAGCGGCTCGGTGGTGGAAGCCGGCGCCAGCGGCGTGAAGATCCTGAACACCTACGTGGACAACACCTTCGGCACTGCTGGCAGCTTCCTGCTGGCCGCCGTGATCCTGCTGGCCTGCCTGACCACGGGAGTGGGCCTGGTCAGCTCCTGCTCGGCCTATTTCAGCGAACTGCTGGGCATGAAGTACCGCACCGTGGTGATCGTCATGTCGGTCTTCAGCGCCGCCGTGGCCAACCAGGGGCTGGAGCAGCTGATCACAGTGGCCGTTCCCGTGCTGGTCGCCATCTACCCGGTGGCCATGGCGCTGATCGCACTGGGCCTGATGTCCAAGCTGTTCCAGCACCAGGCGCGTGTGTTCATCCCCGTGATGACCATGGCCTTGCTGTTCGGCATCGTGGACGCCCTCAAGGCCATGGGCTTTGGCAGCATCGTGCCCGCTGCGCTGGACAGCCTGCCCGGCAGCGCACTGGGTCTGGGCTGGCTGCTGCCCGTGGCGGCCACCCTGGCCCTCAGCGCCGTGCTGGACCGCATGCGCCCCGCACCCGCAGCCACCACCGCCTGATCCGGCTGACGCCACAAAAAAGCCCCGCAGCCACAAGCTGCGGGGCTTTTTGCATGGCGCGCTCACACAAACAGAGCAGCTGGCGCGCACTGCGCCTGCGTTTCAAGCCACAAACATGCTGAAACTCAGAACCCATGCGCGCGAGGCGCTATCGCATTAACGCCAGCCATCACTGCTGCATGACATCGGCGCCCGCGGGCACTTCGAACTTGAAGTGCCCGGCCGGCAGCGCGGGCAGCAGCTTGAGCTGGCTGAAACGGATCACCGAGCGCTGACCGAAGCCGTCCAGGATGTCCATGGCCGCCAGGGTCTCGCCCTGGAAGCCCACGCGCACGCTCTTGAGCTGGCCGTCCGACGCCTTGGGCACGGCTTCAACCCACTGCAGGCCGTCGGCATCGGGCACGGGCTTGAGCGTGAAGTCCTTTTGCAGGCCCGACAGGTCGCTGGCCGACGCCAGAATCGCCGCCGGCGTGCTGCCCAGGGCATCGGCCTGCTTGCGCTGCGTGACCTGGTTCAGGTCCACATCGTAGAGCCACACCGTCTTGCCATCGGCAACGATGGTCTGGGCAAACGGCTTGGTGTAGGTGAACTTGAACTGACCGGGCCGCTGGAACGTGAAGTCGCCACTGCTGGTCTTGGTGCGCGGCGCCTGCCCTTCCTTGGCCGGCGCGGTCACGGTCTGCGTGAACTGCGCCTGCCCGGCTTTGGCCGTGCGCATGAAGTGTTCCAGGCTCTGCAGGCCATCGGCCCAGACCACGGCCGGCAGCAGCACACTCGCGGCCAGCACCCCCAACGACTTTGTCATATCCATCCTGTCCTTTCGCCCGGCAGCCAAGGCTGTCAGGCCTTATTCCGGCCGTGCAGGCACCAGCACTTCGCGCTGGCCGCTGCTGGTGAGGGCACTCACCAGCCCTGCCTGCTCCATCTGCTCCAGCAGATTGGCCGAACGGTTGTAACCAATGCGCAGCTTGCGCTGCACGTACGAGATGCTGGCCTTGCGGTCCTTGAGGACGATTTCCACGGCCTGGTCGTACATCGGGTCCTTCTCACCCCCTTCACCACCACCGTCACCGTCCGGGCCGCCGTCTTCCGACAAGGTCGACTCCAACACCCCTTCGATGTAATCCGGCTCGCCTTGTTCCTTCAGATAGCTCACCACGCGGTGTACTTCATCGTCCGACACAAAGGCGCCGTGCACGCGGATCGGCAGCCCCGTGCCGCTGGCCATGTACAGCATGTCGCCCATGCCCAGCAGGGACTCGGCCCCCATCTGGTCCAGCACGGTGCGGCTGTCAATCTTGCTGCTGACCTGGAAGGCAATGCGTGTCGGAATGTTCGCCTTGATCAGGCCGGTGATCACGTCCACGCTGGGGCGCTGGGTGGCCAGGATCAGGTGGATGCCGGCCGCGCGCGCCTTCTGCGCCAGGCGGGCGATCAGCTCTTCGATCTTCTTGCCCACCACCATCATCAGGTCGGCCAGCTCATCGATGACGATGACGATGTGCGGCAGGCGGTCCAGGGGTTCGGGCGACTCCGGCGTCAGGCTGAAGGGGTTACCAATGATTTCACCCTTTGCCGTGGCTTCACCGATCTTGGTGTTGTAGCCGGCCAGATTGCGCACGCCCAGCTTGCTCATCAGCTTGTAGCGGCGCTCCATCTCGGCCACGCACCAGTTCAGGCCGTTGGCGGCCTGCTTCATGTCGGTCACCACGGGCGCCAGCAGGTGCGGAATGCCTTCGTAGACCGACATTTCTAGCATCTTGGGGTCGATCATCAACAGGCGCACGTCCTTGGCCTCGGCCTTGTACAGCAGCGACAGGATCATGGCGTTGATCCCCACCGACTTGCCCGAGCCGGTGGTACCGGCCACCAGCACGTGGGGCATCTTGGCCAGGTCGGCCACCACGGGCTTGCCCTCGATGTCCTTGCCCAGCCCCATGGTCAGCAGGCTCTTGGCCTCGTGGTAGACCTGTGAGCCCAGCACCTCCGACAGGCGGATCGACTGGCGCTTGGTGTTGGGCAGCTCCAGCGCCATGTAGTTCTTGCCGGGGATGGTCTCGATCACGCGGATGGACACCAGCGACAGCGAGCGCGCCAAGTCCTTGGCCAGATTGACCACCTGCGACCCCTTGACGCCCGTGGCCGGCTCGATCTCATAGCGCGTGACCACCGGGCCGGGCGTGGCCTGCACCACGCGCACCTCCACGCCGAAGTCCTTGAGCTTTTTCTCGATCAGGCGGCTGGTCATCTCCAGCGTCTCGGGCGACACGGTTTCCTGCTTGGCCGGCGCGGCATCCAGCAGGTCCACCTGCGGCAGGCTGCCTTCTTGCATCTGCGAATCCTGGAACAGCGGCTTCTGGCGCTCCTTGAGCACACGCTCGCTGGGCTGCGGCGACGCGGCCGTGGGCGTCACGATCAGCACCGGCTCGTGGTGGTGCTCCTCGATTTCGCTGCGCTCCTCGGCCACCACCTTGGCGCGTTCCTTCGCGGCCTTGCGGCCTTCGGCCTCATCCTTGACCTTTTCCCGCTGCTGCTGGTTCAGACGCACCAGGGTCTCGATGCGGCGACCCAGGCCCTCGGCAGCGCGGCCCCAGGAAAAGCGGAACACCAGCGACAACGCCACCACCAGCAGCGCAATGCCGATCAGGCCCGATCCGGTGAAGCCCAGCCAGCGCACGCCGATCAGGCCCAAGGTGTAACCCACCACACCACCCGCATGGCCGGGCAGCACGCTCTCGAAACGGTACAGGCGCGACCACTCCAGCGCGCAGCTCACGCCCAGCAGCAGGGCCACACCGGCCCACCACTGCAAGCGTTCGCCCACCGGGGTTTCCAGCATGCTGTGGCCGCGCATCCAGCGCAGGCTGGACGCGCACAGCACATACAGAGCGATCAGCAGCAGCCACCAGGCCGACAGGCCAAAGCCGAAATACCAGGCATCGGCGAGTAAGGCGCCCAAACGGCCCATCCAGTTGTTCACCATGACCACGTCACTGCTGCCCGATGTGGACCACGCGGGGTCCAGGGGCGAGTAGCTGACCATCGCCATCAGCCAGAACAGCAGGCCCAGCGCACCGGCGGTCAGGCAGATTTCATGGCCAAAGCGCGCCAATCCCTGGCGGGGCGCGGTCTTGGCCAGATTGGGATTCAGTGCATTCGAGGAATAAGTCATACGCAGTCGGGAGCTTACCTTAGGCGTGCGAGGCGCTACACAAATGGTTGCAACGCCTGTGCAAGCACTTGCAACAACCACGCTGGCGTGGTCGCACCGCCCGCCACCCGGCCATGGCTGCCGCACAGGCCGGTGCCGTTAGCTTCTGGCTATGCGCGTGTTTAGGGATACCTTGCCCAGGAATTTCCCCAGCTTTCTACAATGCATGGCTACCCCGTGCAAGCGGTGGCACCTGCCCGACAGGTGCCGTGTGATTGTTCAACCGGTGTGGCGCATGCGCGCAACACCTCCCCCCTCGAAAAGCAACGATGTCCACCAACCAACACGCCAAAGTCCTGATTCTGGGTTCCGGCCCTGCCGGCTACACCGCGGCCATCTACGCAGCCCGCGCCAATCTGAACCCCATGCTGGTGACCGGCATGGCCCAGGGCGGTCAGTTGATGACCACCACCGAAGTGGACAACTGGCCCGCCGACGTCAACGGCGTGCAAGGCCCCGAACTGATGCAGCGCTTCATGGAGCACGCCGAGCGCTTCAAGGCCCAGATGGTGTTCGACCACATCCACAGCGTGGACCTGTCCCAGCGCCCCTTCACCCTGACCGGCGACAGCGGCACCTACACCTGCGACAGCCTGATCATCGCCACCGGCGCTTCGGCCAAGTACCTGGGCCTGCCTTCGGAGGAGGCCTTCATGGGCCGCGGTGTGTCTGGCTGCGCCACCTGCGACGGCTTCTTCTACCGTGAACAGCCCGTGTGCGTGGTCGGTGGCGGCAACACCGCCGTGGAAGAAGCCCTGTACCTGTCCAACATCGCCAGCAAGGTCACCCTGGTGCACCGCCGCGACAAGTTCACGGCCGAGCCCATCCTGGTGGACAAGCTGATGGAGAAGGTCAAGGAAGGCAAGATCGAGCTCAAGACCCACTTCACCCTGGACGAAGTGCTGGGCGACCAGTCCGGCGTAACCGGCATCCGCATCAAGAGCACGCAGGATGGCCACACCGAGGACGTGGCCCTGCAAGGCTGCTTCATCGCCATCGGCCACTCGCCCAACACCGACATCTTCAAGGGCCAGTTGGAACTGGAAAACGGCTACATCGTCACCCAGGGTGGCCGCAAGGGCTATGCCACGCAGACCAGCGTGCCCGGCGTGTTCGCCGCCGGCGACGTGCAGGATGACGTGTACCGCCAGGCCATCACCAGCGCCGGCACCGGCTGCATGGCGGCGCTGGATGCCCAGCGCTTCCTGGACCAGTAAACCGCACATGCCCAGGCGGCCGACAGGCTAAAACCCTGTCGGCCCACGCCTTTTTCCAGAAAGCCCGTATA
Source organism: Comamonas sp. GCA5 (assembly GCF_036541385.1). Classification (NCBI taxonomy): domain Bacteria; kingdom Pseudomonadati; phylum Pseudomonadota; class Betaproteobacteria; order Burkholderiales; family Comamonadaceae; genus Comamonas; species Comamonas sp. GCA5. Next base: position 20,313 of record NZ_JAZHFR010000051.1, read on the forward strand.
ATCGCGGGCTTTGCTGCATTTAGCGCCTGTTCTTACAGGTTGTGGGGTGTGACAAATTCGGGCTACCGCCACCCTTTATCTGGCGAGGTGAGGCCTGCTGGCACATTGCACTGACCGTGCAATCTCCGTGCTGGCGGCCGTTTCAAATATCGGAGTGTCCAAATGGCACGCGTATGTGAAGTTACGGGCAAGAAGCCCATGGTGGGCAACAACGTTTCCCACGCCAACAACAAGACCAAGCGTCGTTTCCTGCCCAACCTGCAGTACCGTCGTTTCTGGGTTGAGAGCGAAAACCGCTGGGTGCGCCTGCGTGTTTCCAGCGCTGCCCTGCGTCTGATCGACAAGAACGGCATCGACTCCGTGCTCGCAGACATGCGTGCCCGTGGCCAGGCTTAATTTCCTCAAGGAGCATAAAAATGGCTGCTAAAGGCGGACGCGAAAAGATCAAGCTGGCTTCCACAGCTGGCACCGGTCACTTCTACACCACGACCAAGAACAAGAAGACGATGCCTGAAAAGATGTCGATCATGAAGTTCGACCCCAAGGCTCGCAAGCACGTCGAGTACAAGGAAACCAAGCTGAAGTAATTCAGCCGTTTCTTCGGACAAGAACCGCCGACAGCGCAAGCTGCAGGCGGTTTTTTGTTGCCTGCGCCCTGGGTGGATGGCACAAGGCAGCCGCTGTCGACCCGTGCGTGGACTGGCAAGTGCGAGCCCACATCTCAGGCGGCCCTACCCCAACACCTGGCCGTACCCCAACCCTCAACCGCGCGCGCCTGCCCCAGTTGCTGGCAGGCCATGGCCCCCAGCAGCTGCAGCGCCTGTTCCACGGCGGCATCCACCGGGTGGGTGCAGGCCAGCCGCAGGCAGTGTTCGTAGCGCCCGGAGTTGGAGAACATGCTGCCCGGCGCAATCCGGATCCCCTGGTCCAGGGCATCGCCGAACAGCCGGGCGCTGGAAAAGCCTTCGGGCAGCTCCAGCCACAGGCACAGGCCACCGCCCGGCAGGCTCATGCGCGTGCCGATAGGGAAGTGGCGCGCCACCAGCCGGGCCATGGCCTCGCGCTGCTGCTTGAGCTGCGCCTTCAGCCGCTCCAGGCTGCGCTGGTGCGTGGGTGAACCCAGCAGCTCGGCCACCACCAGCTGCCCCAGGGTCTGGGTGTTGCGGCTCTGGGCGAACTTGAGCATCTGCACCCGGCCATGCCAGCGCCCGGCATTCATCCAGCCCTGGCGCAAGCCCGGCGCCAGGCTCTTGTTGAAAGCCTGGCAATAGATCACCTGGCCCGCCACGCTGTCCCAGGCCTTGAGGGGCTTCACCGGCTGCGTGCCCTCAACGAACAGCCCATAGGAATCGTCCTCGATCAGCGCCGCCCCGTAACGCGCGCACAGCGCCACCAGCCGGGCCTTGTGCGCATCCGGCATGCGCGTGCCCAGCGGCATCTGCAGCTCGGGCACCACCACCACGGCCTTGAGGCGCGGCTGGGTCTGGAAGGCCAGCTCCAGCGCCTCCAGCGACAGCCCCGTGCGCGGGCTGCACGGAATCTCCAGCGTCTGCAGCTGCAGCGACTCCACCACCTGCAGCAGACCGTAATAGGTGGGCGATTCCACCGCCACCATGTCGCCCGGCTCAGCCACGGCTGCCAGCGCCAGGCTCACGGCTTCGGAATTGCCGGTGGTCGCCAACACATCGCCGGGGGCCACGCGGATGCCTGCCGCCAGCGCGTGCCGGGCCATGGCCTGCTGGAACAGCGGATGGTTGCCCTGGTTGGCCAGCAGCGAGCGGCCCTGCGTCAGCAGTTGCGGGTGTTCGCGCAGCAGGCGCGCCACGGTCTTGTTCAGAAAGCGGTGGTCGAACAGCTCCGGCGGTGGCGTGCAGCCGCCCACATCGAGGTGCACCTGGGCCTGGCGCCCACGCTCCAGCAACAGGGAAATGTGTTCGTTGATGCCCACAAAGTGGGCCTGGGCGCCGGGCTGCACTGGCTGGCTCAGGTCCGGTTCGCGGGTCAGCGCCACCCCATCCAGCGCCCGCGCATCACGCACAAAGTAGCCCACGCGCGGGCGCGCCTCCAGGTGCCCCTGCTCCTCCAGGTGGCGCAGCATCTGCAGGGCGGTGGACAGGCTGACCTGGTGGCGGCGCATCAGCTCGCGCACGGAGGGCATGCGCTCGCCCGCCTGCAGGGTCCCCAGACCCATGGCCTGGGCATAGTCACCCGCCAGGCGGCGGTACAGGGGCAGTGAAGCGGCAGCAGCCAGGGTCATGGGCCGGATTTCCAACAGACAGCAGAGCCGCCATCATGCCCCAGGCCTCTGCTGCGCAACAGATACAGATGCAGCGCAGAACCACCAGAACAGCAGTCCGCCAACCTGCACTGCTGCGGTGCGCCTGGCCCGCGGCTGTGCCTGTCGCGATGGCCCGCCGCAACCTACGCTGGAGCCCTTGTTTCACACCGTTTGCGCAGGCCCTTATGTCTTCGTTGCCTCCCCCGCCATGCCCCGGCCAGATCCCCAGGGCCGACCGCACCACCCTGTATCGCATCCCCCATGGCCTTCCCCACAGCCTGGCGCTGCCCGCCGGGGCCGAAGTGTTTTGCGCCAGCGGCCAGTTGCTGCTGCAGACCGCCCAGCTGGGCGGGTTGGACGGTGGCCCCAGCCTGTCACTGCGCCTGCACACCGGCCAGAGCTGGCGGGCCCCGTGCGCGCTGTGGCTACAGGCCACGGCCCTGCAAGGCCCGGCCCGGCTGCAATCCACCCTGCCGACCTCCCCGGTCGGCCCCGCGCCATCCGGCACAGCGCCGGTGCCAGACACCGTCTGGGCGCGCCTGGGCGCCACCGTGGCGCGCTGGTGGGGGCAACGGCCCTTGCGCCAGCGCAAGGCACAGTTACCTGGGTGACCAGCAGTGCCATGCCGGCGGCCTACAATGGCTTTGTCGCCTGGCTAACCACCAGGCGACATACGTTCTCAGGGCGGGGTGCAACTCCCCACCGGCGGTATGCAGCCCCGTGCTGCGAGCCCGCGAGCGCTTGGCGAAGCCTGCTTCGCCAAGGTCAGCAGATCTGGTGCGATGCCAGAGCCGACGGTCACAGTCCGGATGAAAGAGCAACGTGAAGACCTGTCCTCCAGCCTGCCGCTGGGTGCGGGCGTGCCTGCGCGCGCCAGCACCGGCCTGGGCTGCGTCTGCCTTCGCGCGCCCTGATTCATTTGTTTCACGTCTTGAAAGACACACATGAATCAGACTTTGACACCTTCCCAATCCTCCCACGCCACCCAGGCCGCCTTGGCCACGGCCCGCATCGCCATCGTCAGTGCCAACTGGCACAGCGACATCGTGCACCAGGCCCGCAACGCCGCCGCCGCACGGCTGCAGGCCCTGGGCGCCGCGCCCGCCCGCATCCACCAGGTGGAAGTGCCGGGCGCGTTCGAAATCCCGCTGATGGCGCAAAAGCTGGCCCAGTCCGGCCAGTTCGACGCCGTCATCGGCTGTGCCATCATCGTCAACGGCGGCATCTACCACCACGACTTCGTCTCTGCCGCCGTGGTCGAGGCGCTGATGCGCGTGCAGCTGGACACGGGCGTGCCCGTGTTCTCGGTGGCGCTGACGCCCCACAACTTCCAGCCCTCGGAGGAGCTGCAAGGCTTCTTCCACGCGCACTTTGTGAAGAAGGGCGAGGAAGCGGCGAATGCCTGCGCCGAAACCCTGGCCGCCCACGCGGCCGTGGATGCGCTGCTGGGCGAAGCGGTCACGGCTTAAAGTCTTTTCAGCATTTTCTGGCTCTGGCGCTCATGGGGATTGCGCAGACAGCTATCAAAACCATGGGTGGCACCCGCCCTGCGTGGCACGGCGTGCCGTGCAGGGCCAGGGCCAGAAACTCGCCCCGGCGGGCTGGGCACGGGTGGGTCTGCGAACAAGCCCGTGCGCCGCACGCTGGCGTGGGGCGGTGTTCACCGTGCCGGTGGGGGTGAACACAGGCCCACGCAGCGCGCCGGCCCAAGGCTGTCGGGCACCACCAGCGGCCCTGCGGCATCGCCAGGTTCCCACAGCGCCGGCAAGTGGCAGGCTGGCCCCGCGGCGCGCACAGCGCTGGCGCGTGCAGGCAATCGGGGGAACGGCTGTGCACCGCATGGCGCGCTGAAAAGTGTTTTGCAGAGATGTTCCGCACACCGCCCTCGCACCGGATCTGGAATTGCAGCCCAAAAGACAGTCAAAGCACGCCCAGTCAGCGTTGACTGCTATGAAAAATCAAAGCCTGTTGCCAGCCAGCCTGCAACAGGCTTTTCTGTGCGTCTGCCGCGCGCGGGCGGCAGACCACCACGGACCGCGCCCACCCAAGGCGGCTTCAGCGGTCCTGCCTGCCACGGCACATTTTTCGCAGTTGAAGGCCGATGCGGTAGAGCACGTAGAGGCCCCCCACGCTGACCACCACCCAGGGCAGGTACTGGGACACGGAGACAAACTTCCAGAGGGGCCCCTCACCCACATAGTCAGGGCTGCTGCGCAGGGACAGGTGCAGCACCAGCGAGGCGGCGGTACCGCCGCCGATGGCTGCCAGCATCGCCTTTTCGGCCCACGGCCGGAGCGCGTAGTGCAGTGCGACCACGGCAAACAGCAGGTAGCAACCCAGAGACAGCCAGGCCAGGGCATCAAAGGCGGCAGAGTGCACAGGGACCAGGGCATGCGCCCAGGCTTGGAAGGAAGTGAGCATGGCATCCACCGGAGCTAACGGTATGGCGACATCGCGGCATGGGTGTGGGGTGCCAGCCATCCCTGCTCGCCGCAGGAGCAAGCCGGGAATCGTCGGTGCCCCGCAGCCGCTTGAACATCCAAGAGAAGTAAGGCACTCACGCAGGCCCAGCCTGCGCCAGCCGCTATCCCCATCAATCAAACAGGCCCTTGGGCTTTTTGTCTTTCTTGTGCTCCACCGGGTTGGCCAGCAGCCAGTTTGCCGGGTACGCCCGCATGAACTCGCGCGCCTTGTCCTGGCGGGCCGTCAGCCAGGCGTCGTAGGTGCCCTCGCCCAGGATGGCCGGCATGCGGCGCTCCGCCCCCTGCGGGCCATAGCGGCGCATCAGCGCATGGCTGTTGGCATTGAGGGTCAGCACGGCATAGCTCAGCAGCTCGGCCCCGGTGTCCGGGTCGGTCCATTGGCTCCACACACCCGCCACGCCCATGGGCTGGCCGTCCACGCGGGCGATGCGCGTGGGAATGGCCTTGCCGGTGCGTACATCGTCCACATAGAAGGCCTGCATGGGGATGATGCAGCGCTGGCCAGCCAGCCAGGCATCGCGGAAGGCCTGGGTGGTGCTCACGGTTTCATTCAGCGCCACCAGCAGCTTGGGCGCGCGCAGCTTGGCGTCCTTCTCGGACTTCACCCAGCTGGGCACCAGGCCCCACTGGGCAGGCACCCATTCGCGCGCGACCTGGGGGGCGGCTTTTTTGGCCGGCTCCGCCACGGCGGTGCCCTCGGGGGCTGCGGCGGCGGGATCGGTCGGCTCCACGGGCTCTGCCACCGGCAGCAGCTGGCCACGGATGAAGCCGGACATGCGCCGGGCGCGCATCTGGCGCTCGGCGGGCAGTTCGGCGGGGGAAACTTTGAAAAAGTCGGTCCACAGCGCAAGCGTGGCGAGGTTTTCGTATTGGGTCGTCATAGCCGGCTATCGTACGCTGCGCCCGTGCCGCGCGGACCCGGCCGGGCGAGTCCCCTTGCACGGCCCCTGGACGGCCGCCCGCCG
>NZ_JAZHFR010000052.1:0-25290 GCF_036541385.1 Comamonas sp. GCA5
CGTCCACAAAGAAGGAGAGAAACAAAACCTTATCCACATCTTGAGCCTTACGGCTCAAGCCAAAGGGTGGGTCAGTTTGAGATGGAAATTGCGGGTCAGTTCTGCGTGGAAATCAACACGTCGTCCACCCACTGCGCGTGGAAGTAGCCAGCTGATGCCGAAATCCCCCGCGTATCCGAGGCCGGTATGGGCCGCCACAAACTTCGTCCCACTTGCGGCAATCAGGTAGTCAGAAGGCCAAGGCAAGCCCGAGACCGCCTCCGGCTACCGCGCCTTGTACGGCGCAGACTACCGGGAACGGCAGGCTGGCGAATTGAGGAATCATGCTTTCGGCCACTCTCAGTTCGTCATCGACCAAGGTAGACAACGCATCGCCTGCGGCCACCATTTCTTCGATGTCGCCTCCGCAACTGAACATCCGGCCCTCGCCGCGCAGCAGCAAAGCTCGGATCGAGCCATCGCGTTCGACATCTGCAATGACACCAGCGAGCACGTTTACGACCGACGTGCTCAACGCATTCATTTTTTTGGCGAGTTGAGTGTTATGGTCGCGACGGCACCATTCTTTTCGAGAATTACCGGATTTCCAGGCATGCTGACGTTCCCTGATTGATCAAAATTTCAGCGTCAGCGTCAGCGTCAGCGCGGCGCCATGCGAATGGCACCATCCACACGAATGGACTCGGCATTCATGTAGCCGCAAGTAACGAGAAACTCGACGGCCTGCGCGAATTCATCGGGGTCGCCTAAACGCTTGGGGAAGGGCACGCTGGCCGCCAGCGCCTGTTTGACGTTGTCCGGCAGACCCAGCAGCAACGGTGTACCGAAGATCCCCGGCATGATGGTGTTGATCCGGATCCCTTCGTCCATCATGTCGCGCGCGATTGGCAGGGTCATGCCCACGATGGCTGCCTTGCTGGCCGCATAGCTGGCCTGGCCGACCTGGCCGTCCTGCGCGGCGGCCGAAGCAGTGTTGACGATGGCGCCGCGGTCGCCATCGGCCAGCGGCGCGAGCGTCAACATGCCCGCAGCTGACTTGGCGATGCAGCGGAAGGTGCCCACCAGGTTGATCTGAATGATGCGATTGAAACGATCTGCCGCGCATGGGCGGATTTCGCCGGTTTTCTTGTCGCGGCTGACAGTCTTGACGGCATCGGCAGTGCCGGCGCAGTTGACCAGAATGCGTTCCTGCCCAATGGCCGCGCGGGCCTTGGCGAAGGCGGCGTCCACCTGCTCCTCGGACATCACGTCCACATTGCAGTAAACGCCGCCGAGTTCGCTAGCCAACGCCTGGCCGACGGTTTCGTTCATGTCGAAGATGGCGACTTTGACGCCATGGCTGGCCAAACGCCGGGCCGTGGCGGCTCCCAGGCCGGAAGCGCCCCCGGTGATGACGGCAGAGATGTCGGAGTTCAGTTGCATGGTTTTTCCTCGATGGGTGAGAAACAGGCGTTATTGGCCGGTAAAGTTGGGTGTGCGCTTGCCTAGGAATGCCGCTTGCCCTTCCAGGTTGTCGGCCGAACGCAAAGCGACGAGGAAATTGCGCTTCTCATGCTCCAGGCCTTGCGCGAGCGGAGTCTCAAAGCTGGCCAGTGCCGCATCTTTCGCCAGCGCCACGGCCAGCGGCGAATTGGCTGCAATCCGGTTGGCCATCGCCAACGCCGTCGGCAGGGCCTGGCCATCAGCCGTCACTTCGGCGACCATGCCTGCATCGCAAGCCTTGCGGGCGTCGATGAAATCGCCGGTCAGCAACAGGGCCATGGCCTTGGACTTACCGATAGCGTGGATCAGGCGCTGCGTGCCCCCGGCACCCGGAATGGCGCCCAGCTTGACTTCCGGCACACCAAAATTGGCAGACTCGCCAGCGATCGCGATGTCGCAGGCCAGCGCTAATTCTGTGCCGCCGCCCAGCGCGAGCTTTTCCACCGCTGCGATGACGGGCTTGGGGAAGCGCTCCAGTTCCGACCAAAAGTGGCCGCCTGCTGCCGCACGATCGCCCAGCAGTGGCTCGGCGCGCAGCGCATCGAAGGCCGTGATGTCGGCCCCGGCGCAGAACACGCCCTCGGCGCCGGTGATGATGACCGCGCGCACGGTATCGTCGTCGCGCAGTTGCACAAGCTGCGCACGCAGGCCATCGAATACCGCGCGGTTCAAGCTGTTCTTCGCGCGCGGGCGGTTGATGGTCAAGGTGGCGATGGCGCCATCGCGGCTGACGAGCACTTCGCTGGCTTCGCTCATGGTGGCCCCGCTCATCCAAGCCGCTCGATGATGGTGGTGTTGGCCGTGCCCGAGGCCTCGCAAATCGTCTGCAGGCCATAGCGGCCGCCCCGGCGCTCCAGCTCGCACAGCAGGTCAGTGAGCATGCGCGCGCCGGTAGAGCCCAGCGGATGGCCGATGGCTATCGAGCCGCCGTTGACGTTGAGGCGATCGTCCGGAATGCCGAATTCCTGCTGGAACATCAGCGGCACGCCGCCAAAGGCCTCGTTGACTTCAAACAGGTCAATGTCGGCCGGGGTCAGACCCGATTCCGTCAGCGCCTTGCGGGTGGCATCGAGAACAGCGGTGAACTGGATCACCGGGTCGGCTGCCGCCACGGCGGTGCTGACGAAGCGCGCGCGCGGCTTCAGGCCATGCTGCTTGGCATAGGCGCGGCTGGCGATCAGCAGCGCGGCGGCGCCATCGCTGATCTGCGACGAGTTGGCGGCCGTGGTGGCACCGTCGGCGGCAAACACGGGCTTGAGCGTGGCCATCTTCTCGGGGTTCGGGTCGGCACGCACGCCTTCGTCGGCAGTGACGAGCGGGCTGTCTGGGTCGGCTGGGTCTTCGTTCAGTCGCACCAGTTGGTCTTGGACTCGGCCAGCCTGCAAAGCCTCGGTGGCGCGCCGATGGCTGCGCACGGCGAAAGCGTCCAGGGCCTCGCGCGTGAGGCCGAAGCGCTTGTTCATCAACTCCGACGAAGCGCCTTGCGCCAGCAGCGGGTTGTCCTGGTAGCGCGCCAGTTCGCGCGGGCTGTATTGCGAGCCCAGCGGCGCGCCGGGTTTGAATGACGGCGGCATGGGGGCCTGCGACATCGATTCCACCCCGGCGCCGATGACCAGTTGGTAAGCGCCCGCCTGGATGCCATGCACGGCAAAGCTCACCGCCTGCTGGCCGGAGCCGCATTGCCGGTCAACCGTCACCGCCGGGACGGATTCGGGCAGCCCCGCCGCCAATACGGCATGACGGCCCAGGTTGCCGTGCTGTTGGTCCCATTGCAGCACGCAGCCGACGATCACATCGTCCAGATCGGCGGGGTTGATGCCGGAGCGCTCGACCAGCTGGCGCAGCGTCTCGCCCAGCAGATCGACGGGGTGCCATTTCTGCAGGCGCCCGCCGCGCTTGCCCACGGGGGTGCGCAACGCACCGACGATGACGGGTTCATGGTCATTCATGTTCTTCTCCTGGTGCAAAAAGGTTGGCTCACTCGGCGTAGCGGCCCGCATGCTCGGCGCGGATGCGCTTCTTGTCGAGCTTGCCGACGCTGGTCTTGGGGATGGCTTCGACGAACAGGACCTGATCTGGCAACTGCCACTTGGCGAAGGCGCTGGTCAGGTGTTCCTGCAATTGCTCCTGAGTCGCCTGCTGGCCGGGCCTCAGCACCACCAGGGCCAGCGGCCGTTCCTGCCACTTCGCATGGGGAATGCCGACCACCGCGGCGTCGCGCACGGCCGGGTGGCCCATGAGCAGGTTTTCCATGTCGATGGAAGAAATCCATTCACCACCGCTCTTGATCACGTCCTTGATGCGGTCGGTAACTTTGAGGTAACCGTTCTCGTCCACCGTGCCGACATCGCCCGAGCGCCACCATCCGCCTTCCAGGAAACGGTCTGCGGAATCAGGCATGTCGTGGTATCTGGCCGTTATCCAGGGGCCGCGCAGGCAAATCTCGCCCGCTGACTTTCCGTCGTGCGGCAAGTCCTTGTCGTCGGCATCGAGGATGCGAATATCCACCCCGGTCAGCACCAGACCCTGCTTGCGCTTGAGGTTCCACTTCTCTTCCTCGGTCAAGCGCTTCTTGAGCGTGGACTTGAGGCGGTTCATCGTCACCAGCGTCGTGGCTTCGGTGGCGCCGTAGGCGTGCACCACCTCAGCACCCGTGAGGTCGTAGAAACCGATCATCATCGACAGCGGCGGCTCCGTGGCGCCAGACAGCATGCGCATGCGGCTGAAGTCCGGCTTGACCGGCATCGTCTCGATGTACTGCAGCATGGGCTGGAAGATGGCCGGTGCGCCATTGGCGATGGTCACGCCCTCGGCGATCATGGCATCGACCAGCGGCTTGGTGTCTTCGGCAACGTAGCGGCCCGGCAGCACGATCTTGTCGGCGAGCAGCGTGGCGGCCTGCGGCAGGCCCCAGCATTGCCCGTGGAACATGGGCGTGATGAGCATGACGCAGTCGTCCAGCGTCATGCCCAGATTGGTGGCCATGGCCGTGGAGTGCAGGTAGATGCCGCGGTGCGAGTAGTACACGCCCTTGGGCTTGCCCGTGGTGCCGGTGGTGTAGCAGGCGCTGTAGGCCGAGGTTTCGTCGATCTCGGGCCAGTCGATCTTCGTGTCGGCGGCGGCCAGCAGGTCTTCGTAGTGCAGCAGCGGTTTCAGCGTGGTCTTGATCTGGTCCAGCGGCTTGTCGGTCATGACGATCCAGCCCTTGATCTGGGGCGAATTCGCCGCGATGGATTCGGCAATGGGCAGCAATGTTTCGTCCACGCAAACGTAGGACACCTCGCTGTGGCCAACCACGTAACCCAGATCCTCGGCGCCCAGGCGCAAGTTCATCTGCAGCATGACCGCGGCCAGGCCGGGAATGGACCAGTACAGCTCGAAGTGGCGTCGGCTGTTCCAGTCCAGGATGCCGACCCGGTCGCCCGGCTCGACGCCGAGAGCGCGCAGTGCATTGGCGCTGCGGCAGACGCGCGCGTAGCAATCGGCATAGGTGTAGCGATCCCAGCCGCCATCGGGTGTGCGGTAGACGATCTCCTGGTCCCCGTGGGTGCGCGCAGCGTGCCGGATCAGCGTTGTGGTGTTCAGTTGGCGCTCGTTGCCCGTGGTGGACGGGCAGCCGCGGACAGGCTTGGTGGGCTGGATGGTGTCGGTCATGTGCTTGTCTCCTAGGTAGTTGTGTCGAGTGCCTGGAACCGTGGGGCCGGGGCCGCTTCGATGGCGCCGGATGGGGTGATCTGGTAAATGCCCCGTGCTGCGTTATGCGGATGCCGCACCGCCTCGGCGAGGCTGAGCACGGGCGCAAAGCAGGCGTCGCTGCCTTCGAGCAGCGCGCACCAGTGCGCCCTGGGTTGGCTGCGGATAAAGGCTGCGATCCGCTCTTTCAGCGCTGGCCACGTCGCCGCGTCGTACTGCTCGGCGGGGTTCACGTCAGCAAGGCCCAGCTTCGACAGCAAAAGCGCGTGGAACGCTGGCTCCACTGCTGCGAGGCTGATGAAGCCGCCGTCAGCGCAAGCGTATACGTCATAGAACGGCGAATCGTGAAACGGGCTCGGCTGCGCGCCGTCAATTTGCCCATTGGCGCGAATCCAATGCACCAGCGTGCCCAGCATGGCCACGATGTCAATGATCGCGGCGTCCACGACCCGGCCGTGGCCGGTGGCGCGCGCATCGACCAGCGCGCAGGCGACGCCGAAGGCCATGCCCAGCGCCCCGGCCCCATCCCCGAGTACCGAGGGCGGCACGATGGGCGCCTGCCCCCTGTGCGCCGACAGCGACAGCAGGCCTGTCAGCGCGACGTAGTTCAGGTCGTGGCCTGCGGCCTGGGCGAGCGGGCCGTCCTGGCCCCAGCCCGTCATCCGGCCGTAAACCAGCCGTGGATTGCGCGCCGCGCATTCAGCGGGGCCGAAGCCCAGCCGTTCCATCACACCGGGGCGAAAGCCTTCGATCAGGGCGTCGGCCTGGGCAATCAGCTCCAGTGCGCGCGCTTTGCCACCGGGCGACTTCAGGTCGATGACCTCGACCTTCTTGCCGCGGTGCAGCGGGTTCTCCACCGCCCCGCCCAGCCGCTGCGCCCCAGCAGCCTGCTCGGCCCGTGCCAGCGCGATCACCTCGGCGCCCATGTCGACCAGCATCCTGGCGGCCAGAGGGCCTGGACCGATGCCCTCAAACTCTACCACACGGACGCCGTGCAGAGGCAACTGCAGCGTGTGCGGCATGTTCACAGCTTCCTCGAAACCAGGTCTTTCAGGACCTCGTTGGCGCCGCCGTAGATCTTCTGCACTCGCGAAGCGGCATACATCCGCGCGATCGGATACTCGGCCATGTAGCCGTAGCCGCCGAACAATTGGAGACACTCGTCCACCACGCGGCACTGCTGTTCGGTGCACCACCACTTGGCCATGTAGGCGGCCTCGTTGTCGAGTGTGCCGTCCAGCAGTCTCTGTGTACAGTCGTTGACGAAGCTGCGCACCACATGCGCGATGGTCGCCATCTCGGCCAGCTTTTGGCGCGTTGTCTGCATGTCGAACAGAGGCGCACCGAATATCTTGCGCTGCTTCGTGTATTCGATGGTGAGCTCCAACGCCCGGTCGATGACGGCCGCCGCCGGCACTGCAATGACCATGCGCTCGTAGGGCAGCGCGCCCATCAGTTGCCCAAAGCCTTGGCCTTCAACGCTCCCCAGCAGTTGGTCGGCTGGAACGCGCACGCTGTCGAAGAAGAGCTCCGCCGTGTCCGAGGCCTGCATGCCGATCTTTTCAAGCAGGCGGCCCACACGAAAGCCTGGCAGGTTCTCGGTCTCCAGTACGAACAGCGACACCCCTTTGCTGCCCGCGCCACTGGTGCGCGCCGCGACGATCAGCAGGTTTCCGGTGAAGCCGTTGGTGATGAAGGTCTTGGCGCCGTCGATCACGTAGTAGTCGCCGTCGCGCCGGGCCCGGGTGGAGATGGCCTTCAGATCCGAGCCGCAGCCCGGCTCGGTCATCGCGATTGCGGCCAGCATCTCGCCGTTCGTCACCTTGGGCAGCCAGCGCTGCTTTTGCGCTTCGGTGCCAAAGTCCAGGATGTAATGCGAAGCGATGGTGTGCACCGCGATATTGACCGGCATCTCGGCCTTGGCCAGTTCGTCCTGCACCACCAGCTGGTAGGCGAGGCTGGCGCCGGCACCACCATAGGTCTCGGGCATCTCGGGCAGCAGAAAGCTCATCCCGCCGAACGGACGCCAGACCTCGCGCGGGATGTAGCCCTGGCGGCGCCATTCGTCGAGCCGGGGAGTGAATTCGGCGGCAACGTAGCGACGCACCTGCTCGCGAAAAGCGTCGATCTCGTGGTCCATCCAGGCGTGGCGATACAGCTGTGGCAGCATGGGCATGTCTCCTTGTATGTTGGCTTCTGACCCCGCACCGGGCGTTCCGCACAGCGCCACTGCCGAAGTGTTTTTGGGGATGCGACAATCGTAATAATTGGCCCCTGCAAGGGCGATAGCGGATTGCCTCAATCAACTGACAAATAACTTCTTTTGGCCCGCGCGACCGGCGTTGGCTCCTTCGATCACACGCAATGCTGCAACCCGTCTTCACCGCTCCTATCTTTGCCGTGCATGGCCTGCTGGACGGCGCGCGCGGCAAGGGGCTGGCCACGCAAGAATGGCTGAAGGGCGTGCTGGGGCGCGCCGGCATCAGCGAATCGCTGCTGGAGCTCAAGGATTCGCGCGTAACCGTGGAGCAGTTCAACGCGCTATTTATCGCTGTCAAGGACAGCCTGAACGACGAGTGCCTGGGCTACCTACATGAGCGACCCATGCGCCCGGGCAGCTTCGCGCTAATGGTGCGCAGCGCGTTCACTGCCCATTCGTTGTCATGCGCCCTGCGTCGCCTGAGCGAATCCTTCGCCCTGCTGCAGGACGACGTGACGCTGGTGCCCGTGACCGAGGGCGCGCTGGGGGGCTTCGCGCTGGAGATGCGCGGCGGCCCGGGCGCACATGCCGAATTCCTTCATGCACATCTGCTGCGCGTGTTCTGGCGCTTGTTGCTGTGGCTGCACGGCGGCCGGCTGGTGCCGCAGCGATTCGACTTCAATTTTGCGCTGCCGCTCCATGCGATGAGCTACGGGCGCATCTTTTCCGGTTCGCTGTGCTTCGGGCAGCCGCGCACGGCCGCCTGGTTCGACGCCGACGCCTTCAAACTGCCGGTGCGGCGCGATCGGGACGCGCTGCAGTCCTTTCTGCGCGCCACGCCGGGCAACGTGGTGGGGCCGCACCTGAACGAGCGCAGCGCCAGCGCGCGGGTCCGCATGGTGCTGCAGCTGGCCAACCCCGAATGGCCCGACCTGCCCGTCACCGCGCAGCGCCTGCATATGTCGGTGAGCGCGTTGCAACGGCACCTGGCCTCCGAGGGCACTTCCTTCCAGGCGCTAAAGGACCAGTTGCGGCGCGACATGGCGATCGTGCGCCTGACCAGCAGCGAAGCCTCGCTCGTCGCCATCGCCGCCGACCTGGGCTTCACCGACAGCACCGCCTTCCAGCGCGCCTTCAAGGTCTGGACCGGCAGCGCGCCGGGAGCCTACCGTGCCCGCTCGCGCAGCAGGTAGAACCCTACATAGAGGCATTCGACGGATTCCGGCTCGGCCACGAGGCTGTAGCCGGCCACCGAGAAGATCGGTGCCTTCATAGCTGCCGGGGCCCTGGCCTACCTCGAGCGAGGCTCTCGTGCGCTCAAGAGACTGTTTGCCGCCGTTGGGGCAGTTGCACCGACGGCAGCGCAGCGACAGGCTGTGCCAGGAAGCAGACGTTTTCCATCAGCCTATCGAGGTCATTCGTCATTGCCACCTGTCGGGGCTGACCCTAAGCTAAAAATGATCTCGCACAGCATAAGAGTGATGGCCGTGCGCCATTTGAAGCGGCATTGCCAGAATGTAAACCAAGCATCATGACCGACGCAGCCCCGGCACTCTCGTATCCGTTCTCGGATCTCCCGCTCCCTGGCCAGGCCACGGAAATCAAGCCAGGTGTGCTGTGGCTGCGCATGCCGCTGCCGTTTTCCCTGGATCACATCAACCTCTGGGCATTGAGCGACGGTCCTGGTTGGGCGGTCGTGGACACGGGAATTCGTAGCGTGGACGTCAGGAACGCGTGGCTCGCCTTGCTCGCTCCGCAGGGGCCGCTAGCCGGCCGACCCATCTCCCGTGTGATAGCGACGCACATGCACCCGGATCATGTGGGCATGGCGGGATGGTTGACACGTCGCTTCGAATGCGCGCTTTGGATGACACGAGACGAGTATTTGAGCTGTCGGGTGATGCTTGCCGATACGGGGCGGGAAGCGCCAGTCGATGGCGTTCGCTTCTATCGGAGGGCCGGATGGAGCGACACCGAGGTGGATGAGTACCGCACCCGGTTCGGTGACTTCGGTAAAATGATCCATCCATTGCCTGACAGCTTTGTGCGGCTCACGGATGGCCAGATGTTGCGGATCGGGGACCAGGAATGGGAAGTCATCGTCGGCACAGGACATTCCCCCGAGCACGCGTGCTTCTACTCGCGCGAACTGGATTTGCTGATATCGGGGGATCAGGTTCTTCCCAGGATCAGTTCCAATACCTCCGTGTACGCCACCGAGCCGCATGCGAATCCTCTGCAGGGCTGGCTCGATTCCATCGACCGGTTGATGCAACGCGTACCTGGGAGCGCCCTGATTCTGCCTGCCCACAACGAACCTTTCCATGGCCTGCACCTACGGTTGGAGCAACTGCGTGCGAGCACCGTCAGAGGCACCGACCGCGTCAGGCAACAACTTGCGCAGCCTCTGAGGGTCATCGACCTGGTTCGCGCCCTGTACCGTTCGTCCATTGTTGCGGAGCAAATGCACCTCAACCTCGCGACCGGAGAGACGCTCGCCCACCTAAACTATCTCGACCAGCGTGCGGAAATCGTGTCTGCAGAAGACGAAGACGGCGCAATGCGCTATCGGCTCGCCTGATGCACTAATTTGCCCTCAAGGATATAGAAGTAACCCAATCAAGCCTGTCATTGACTGGGTTCTTTGCTGATGTGTTTCGAGAGCAATGAGTCCTTGCACCAGCGCGTCGTGTACGGCCTCCAGTTCTTTGAACACCGTGTTGGCAAACCAATCCTGGCACGGCACCTTCCACAGATGCTCGACCGGGTTCAGCTCAAGGCTGGCAGAAACTCTAGGCGCATATTCTGTGGCACATCCAAGTGACCCGCGATGTGCCAACCCGCCTGATCCATGACCATCATGATGAACTCGACGGCATGGCGTCGCGCCATCTCGGCCAGGAACACCTGCATCGTCTCAGCGTTGGCCCAGGGCAGCACCAGAGAGTCAATCACGCCATCGTGCGTGCTGACGGCGGCGAAGGCGTACAGGGTCTGGCGTTGAGGCGTGCGCCGACGATGGGGCGTGAGCCCCTGGGCACCCAACACTGCCGGGGTGTTCCCAGCAGGCAGAAGCGCCCTTCGTGCTGGAATATCAGCCGCACGCGGCGACCATATTCAGCTTGACGCCTGACCTCTTGGCGCACTTGAACAGTGCTCTCAGAAAGGGGCCGTTTGTCATTCGATCGGGGCGCTTCGTCATCGCGGCTCGCAGCACCGGCACCTAGGATTCCTTGTGTGCGCTGGACGACATGTAGCGGAGCGGCGATGACCGCCGCCCCACGATCCAGAGCCTAACTCAAAGGAGACAAACACGTGTGCCAAATCGACATGCAGAAGCTCGCCGACGACGCTCGCTTCAACCGCTTTCATGCCAAGGTGCTTCTGTGGTGCCTGTTGATTCTCATCATCGACGGCTATGACATCGCCGTGATGGGCATCGCCCTGCCGTCCATCATGCAGCAGATGGGCGTGAACGCATCGACTGCCGGTTTCATGGCCAGTTCGGCCCTGTTCGGCATGATGTTCGGCGCCATGGTTCTGGGCACGCTGTCCGACCGGATTGGTCGGCGCTGGGCCCTCTCCATTGGCGTCATGCTGTTCAGCGTGTTCACCGCGGCCGCCGGATTCACCAAGGATCCCATCAGCTTCAGCGTGGTGCGCTTCATCGCGGGCCTGGGGATTGGCGGTGTGCTGCCGGTCATCGTGGCACAGATGGTCGAGTACTCGCCCAAGAAGATCCGCAGCCTGATGACGGCGCTGATGACTTCGGGCTACGCACTGGGCGGCATCCTGGCCGCGGTGCTCGGCAAGCAGCTGATCGGCGAGTACGGCTGGCAGGTCGTTTTCATCGCAGCGGGTGTGCCGGTCCTGCTGATTCCGTTCATCCTGAAGCTGGTGCCGGAATCAATGACCTACCTGATCTCGCGCAGCCGCAACGGCGAACTGGCCGAAGTGGCCCGTAATCTCCAGCCGGGAGTCAAGCACCCGGCGGACGCCCAGTTCGTCGTGCCCACCGCCGACCGCGTGGCGGGTGCGCCGGTCTCCCGGCTGTTCCAGGACGGGCGAGGCCCGAGCACGGTGCTGTTCTGGATCGCCTTCTTCTCGGGCCTGTTCATGGTCTATGCGCTCAGCAGCTGGCTGACCAAGCTGATGGCTATGGCTGGCTACAGCCTGGGGTCTGCCCTCAGCTTCGTGATCGCGCTGAACGTTGGCGCCATCATCGGTGCCGTGGGAGGCGGGTGGCTCGCCGACAAGTTCAACATCAAGTGGGTGCTGGTGGGGATGTATGCGCTGGGCGGCGTGCTGCTGTACCTGATGACGTTCCAGACCTCGACCGAGCTGCGTTATCTGATCATCGGCGCGGTCGGCGCCTGCACCACCGGCGCGCAATTGGTGGCCTATGCCTACTGCGGGCAGTTTTACCCGATGTCCATCCGCTCGACCGGCATCGGCATGGCCTCCGGCGTGGGGCGCCTGGGCGCGATCGTGGCGCCGCTGCTAATCGGCCAGATCGTTGCGCTTGAGCTGCCGCTGGAGCAGAACTTCCTGGTGATCGGGGCTTTCGGAATCATCGGCTCGATCGCTCTGGCGTTCATCAGGCATGGCGGCCCGGCGTCGGTGGGCCCGCAAGAGGCTGCACGCGAGTTGCGCCCGTCGCAACAGACGCCGCAAAACGCCTGATCGTAGCCATCAAGGAAATTCGCTGTGTCTGTCTACATAGCCCCCCTGCGCGAAATGCTGTTCGCCATGAAAGAGGTCGGCGGCCTGGACGCGATCTGCGCCCAGCCCGACCATGAAGAAACCACGCCCGACCTGGTCGAGGCCATCCTGCAGGAGGCGGCTAATTACGCCGCTGGCGTGCTGGATCCGCTCAACCGCCCCGGCGACGTGCAGGGCGCGCGCTGGCACGATGGTCGGGTCACGCCCGCCGACGGCTTTCGCGAAGCCTGGGCCAGCTTCTGCGAGAACGGCTGGAACGGCATGCCCGCTGCCACCGAATGGGGCGGCCAGGGCCTGCCCACGCTGGTCTCCACCGCCGTGCTGGAGATGTGGAAGTCGTCCAACCTCGCGTTCAGCCTGTGCCAGATGCTCACGCTGGGCGCGGTGGAGGCCATTGCGCACCATGGCAGCGACGCACTCCAGCGCCGCTTCCTGGCACCCATGGTCGAGGGCCGCTGGACGGGCACCATGAACCTCACCGAGCCCCAGGCCGGCTCTGACCTGGCCGCGCTGCGCAGCCGTGCCGTACACGAGGGCGACCACTACCGCGTCAGCGGCAACAAGATCTTCATCACCTGGGGCGAGCACGACATGGCCGAGAACATCGTGCACCTGGTGCTGGCGCGCTACCCGATGCGCCACCGGGGGTGAAAGGCATCTCGCTGTTCCTTTGCCCGAAGTACCTGGTCAACGACGATGGCACCCTGGGCGAACGCAACGACTTGGCCTGCACGTCGATTGAGCACAAGATGGGCATCCACGGCAGCCCCACGGCGTCGATGAGTTTTGGCGACAGCGGCGGCGCTATCGGCTACCTGGTCGGCGAGCCGCACCAGGGGCTGGCCTGCATGTTCACCATGATGAACCACGCGCGGCTGAACGTTGGCCTGGAAGGCGTGGGCATTTCCGAGCGCGCCTACCAGCGCGCACGCGCCTATGCGCTGGAGCGGGTGCAGGGCAAGCCGCTGATCAGCGGCAGCACCGCCATCGCAGGCCACCCGGACGTGCGGCGCATGCTGATGGACATGAAGGCCCGCACCGAGGCCATGCGCGCGCTGGCCTACTTCTGCGCCGGTCAGATGGACCGCGCCGCGGGCCACGCCGATGCGCAGGAGCGCGCGCAGGCGCAGGCCCTGGTCGGCCTGCTGATACCGGTGGTCAAAGGCTGGTGTACCGACAGCGCGCAGGGCATCACGTCCGACGGCGTGCAGGTGCATGGCGGCATGGGCTACGTCGAGGAAACCGGCGCCTCCCAGCACATGCGCGACGCGCGCATCACGACCATCTACGAAGGCACCACGGGCATCCAGGCCAACGACCTGATCGGCCGCAAGCTGGCACGCGAGGGCGGGCGCACGCTGAAGGCGCTGCTGGGCCGCATCGACGGCGATGCGCGCCGGTTGGTCGAATCGCCCGATGCAGTGCTGGCGCAGATCGGCCGCGCGTTGGCAGCCGCTGCCCAGGCGCTGGACGAAGCGGTCGACTGGCTGCTGGCCCACGACGGTCAACCGCGCAGTGCGCGGCGGCGCCGTGCCCTTCCTGCGGCTGGCGGGCACCGTGATCGGCGGCTGGCTGTCGGCGCGCATGGCCGAAGCCGCTACCGCGCAACTCGCGGCGGGCGCGGGCGATGCGGGCTTTCTCGGTACCAAGCGCGCCACAGCCAGCCATTACGCGGTGCATGTCCTGGTGCAGGCGCCGATGCTGCGCGACATCGTCACGGGCGGCGCCGCCAGCACGCTGGCCCTGGCGGACGATCAACTCTGAATGATCCTGAAAGGAAACCCTCCCATGAAAATCCTGGTTCCCGTCAAGCGGGTGGTTGACTACAACGTCAAGGTCCGCGTCAAGAGCGATGGCAGCGGCGTGGACATCGCCAATGTCAAGATGAGCATGAACCCCTTCGACGAGATTGCCGTCGAAGAGGCTGTGCGGCTCAGGGAGAAAGGCGCGGCAACGGAGATCGTCGCCGTCTCGTGCGGCGTGTCTCAATGCCAGGAGACGCTGCGCACCGCCATGGCCATCGGTGCCGACCGCGGCATCCTAGTCGAGACCAATGAAGAACTGCAGCCGCTGGCCGTGGCTAAGCTGCTCAAGGCCCTGATCGACAAGGAACAGCCCGGCCTCGTGATCCTGGGCAAGCAGGCCATCGACGACGACTGCAACCAGACCGGCCAGATGCTGGCGGCGCTGGCCGGTCTACCGCAAGCCACCTTCGCCTCCAAGGTCGAGCTCGCCGGCGACAAGGCAGCCGTGACCCGCGAAGTGGACGGCGGCCTGGAAACCCTTAGCCTCACGCTGCCCGCGGTCATCACCGCCGACCTGCGTCTGAACGAACCGCGCTACGTCACCTTGCCCAACATCATGAAGGCCAAGAAAAAGCCGCTGGACACCATCAAGCCCGAAGACCTCGGCGTTCAAGTCGCCCCGCGCCTGAAGACCCTGAAGGTGACCGAACCCGCCAAGCGCGGCGCCGGCGTGAAGGTGGCTGACGTGGCCGCCCTGGTCGAAAAACTCAAGAACGAAGCGAAGGTGATCTAAATGTCGGTACTCGTTATTGCTGAACACGACAACGCATCCATCAAGGGCGCAACCCTGAACACCGTGACGGCTGCAGCCGCTTGCGGTGGCGACGTGCACGTGCTGGTGGCCGGCCACAATGTCGGCGCTGCCGCACAAGCCGCCGCCCAGATCGCCGGTGTCGCCAAGGTCATCCACGCCGACGCCGCAGGCTTGGCCCACGGCCTGGCCGAGAACGTGGCCGCCCAGGTGCTGGCCATCGCCGGCAACTACAGCCACATCCTGTTCCCGGCCACGGCCGGCGGCAAGAACGTGGCCCCCCGCGTGGCCGCCAAGCTCGACGTCGCCCAGATCAGCGACATCACCAAGGTGGTGAGCGCCGACACCTTCGAACGCCCCATCTACGCCGGCAATGCCATCGCCACCGTGCAAAGCAGCGACGCCACCAAAGTCATCACCGTGCGCACCACCGGCTTCGACGCCGCCGCCGCCACCGGAGGCTCGGCCGCCGTCGAAACCACCGCAGCAGCAGCAGACGCCGGCAAGAGCAGCTTCGTGGGCAGCGAAATCGCCAAGAGCGACCGCCCCGAACTCACCGCCGCCAAGATCATCGTCTCGGGCGGCCGGGCGCTGGGGAGCAAGGAAAAGTTCGACGAAGTCATGACCCCGCTGGCCGACAAGCTGGGCGCGGCCATTGGCGCCAGCCGGGCGGCGGTGGACGCGGGCTACGCCCCCAACGACCTGCAAGTGGGGCAGACGGGCAAGATCGTGGCGCCGCAGCTGTACGTGGCCGCCGGCATCTCGGGCGCCATCCAGCACCTGGCGGGGATGAAGGACTCCAAGGTGATCGTGGCGATCAACAAGGACCCGGAGGCGCCGATCTTCAGCGTGGCCGACTACGGGCTGGAGGCGGACCTGTTCGCGGCTGTGCCGGAACTCGTCAAGGCCTTTTAACTTGGATGAGATACACCATGGAGCTTCGGCATTTGCGTTGCTTTATAGCGGTGGCCGAAGAACTTCACTTTGGCCGCGCAGCGGAAAAGCTGCACATCGATCAGTCCCCTTTGTCGCGCACCATCAAGGAGATAGAGGAAGAGCTCGGGGCGCAACTGTTCACGCGAACCACGCGAAGCACCCGCCTGACCTTTGCCGGAATGGCATTCCTGGAGCGGGTGCCGCGAATCTTCGAAGCTCTGAAACAGGCGTGTGACGGCGTCAAGTCCGCCGCCAGTGGGTTTCAGGGACAGTTGCGCATCGCTTTGTCCGATGGCATCACGCCCTCGCGAATGCCGACGCTGCTGGCACGGTGCCGAGAGGAAGATCCAGAGATTGACATTCGGTTATTTGAGGTGCCGTTGGACCAACAGATCAAGGGTCTGCACGATGACCTGTATGACGTCGGCTTTTCGATGGCCGAAGAGGTGGGCGACGGCATTGTGGTCAGGCCTGCGTGGGAAGACGAGCTGATGGTGGCGGTCCCAGCTCGCCATCCTGTGCTGGCCCACAAGCACGTTCCGTTGGAAGAAGTGCTGCGCTATCCGCTGGCGCTATGCGATCCGGCGATATGCGAAGGCCATGCACGCCAAGTTGATCGCGTTTTGCAGCGCTACGAGCAACAGCCACTGATCGCCCAGCGCGTGGCGTCCTATGAGGTGATGATGACCTTAGTCTCCGCCGGATTGGCACTTGGTTTGGCGGGCGCCGCGCACATTGCATCCGGCCGTGGGCCAGGTGTTGTGGCCCGGCGCTTGGCGGGCAAGTCGCAGATGCTGGCCACGTATCTGCTGCACCGTGACGTGGAGCCCTCCGAAATGCTGGCTCGGTTCATCGCACGAGTGGACTCCATTGATTCGGCGGATGGCTCCAGCGCCGCCGAGGACTCCTGATCCACCTGCTGAAAGGACCCAAGCCATGCCCCGATTCCTGTCGCTGCTGATGGCCGCTGCACTGACAGCCTCCTGTGGGCCATCCCAACCGACGGAAACCGTGGACTTCCTCGTGGCCCATCCTGAGCGTCTCAAGGAAGTCCAGCGCCTGTGCAAGGAAGAGCGCGCGAAGGCCGGCGAAGAACTCTGCCGACGTGCCGCCGAGGCCGCGAATCGCCGCTTCTTCGGTGATCGGCCGGAGCAGAAGCCTCAATAGGGCACCCCTCCGTCGCGCGCCGCGACGAAGGTCTCACTGTTACCTCATCACGCCGCAGCGCGCTCGCGCATGCGGCATTTTTATTGTCTTCGCCACAGCAATAAGTCTGGCTCTTTTGGCCTGAATCCCCGCCACAACGGTCTTTGACCGACCTGCACGCTCGCCTTGATCCTCGGCACTACGGCACGTTCCTGTGCCGTAGTGGGAGGTTGACCAATGCAAGGAACGAACGTGCTGTTCGGTCAGATTGCCGTTGTCTTCGGCATCGTGATCGCTGGCGTATGGAGCGCTACGCAATGGACGGCCGCCGCCCTGGGCTACCAGCTACGCCTGGGCTCGCCGTGGTTCGATTTCTTCGGCACGCCGGTCTATCACCCCTGGCGCCTGTTCGAGTGGTGGTTCTTCTTCGACGCCTACGCGCCGCATGTCTTTGACGTGGGCGGTGCCATTGCCGCAGGCAGCGGCCTGATCGCGGTGGTGGTTGCCATCGGCATGTCGATCTGGCGCTCGCGCCAGTCCAAGCTGGTCACGACCTACGGGACGGCTCGCTGGGCCAACGCGGAGGACATTTGCAAGGCGGGGCTTGACCAGCCTGCGGGCGTGTTCCTCGGCCAGCATCGCCAGCAGTACCTGCGACATGAAGGCCCAGAGCATGTTCTGACCTTCGCGCCTACCCGCTCGGGCAAAGGCGTGGGCCTGGTGGTTCCCACCTTGTTGAGCTGGCCTGCATCGGCCGTCATTCACGACATCAAGGGCGAGAACTGGAGCATCACCGCCGGCTGGCGCTCGCGCTTCTCGCATTGCCTGCTGTTCAACCCGACCGATGCGAAGTCGTCGGCCTACAACCCACTGCTGGAGGTGAGGCGCGGCGCGCACGAAGTGCGCGACGTGCAGAACATCGCAGACATTCTGGTCGATCCCGAAGGAGCACTGGAGCGGCGCAACCATTGGGAAAAGACTAGCCACGCGCTACTTGTCGGCGCCATCCTCCATGTGCTCTATGCGGGCGAAGACAAGACGCTGCGCGGCGTCGCCAACTTCCTCTCCGACCCGGCCAGCCCGTTCGAGCTGACCTTGCACCGGATGATGACCACGCCGCACCTCGGCGATGGGCCGCATCCGGTCGTCGCATCGGCGGCGCGTGAAGTCCTCAACAAGAGCGACAACGAACGCTCCGGCGTGCTGTCCACGGCCATGTCGTTCCTTGGCCTGTACCGCGATCCCACGGTGGCCGAAGTCACCTCACGCTGCGACTGGCGCATCGCTGACCTGATCGCGGCCGAGCATCCGGTATCGCTGTATCTGGTGGTGCCGCCTTCGGACATATCGCGGACGAAGCCGCTCATTCGCCTGATCCTCAACCAGATCGGGCGGCGCCTCACCGAATCGCTCGATGGCTCCGATGGGATCGAGCGCCGCCACAAGCTGCTGCTGATGCTCGATGAGTTCCCTGCGTTGGGGCGCCTGGACTTCTTCGAGACGGCGCTGGCCTTCATGGCCGGCTACGGTATCCGCAGCTTCCTCATCGCCCAGTCGCTCAATCAGATTGACAAAGCCTACGGCCAGAACCATTCGATCCTGGACAACTGCCATGTCCGGGTGACGTTCGCCACCAACGACGAGCGCACCGCCAAGCGCATCTCCGAAACGCTGGGCACCGCGACCGAGCTGCGCGCGCAGCGCAACTACGCCGGCCACCGGCTCGCGCCATGGCTCGGGCATCTGATGGTGTCGCGCCAGGAGACGGCACGTCCGCTGCTCACGCCGGGCGAGGTAATGCAGCTTCCGCCCGACGAGGCCGTGGTGATGGTGTCCAGCGTGGCGCCCATCAAGGCCAAGAAGCTGCGCTACTACGCGGACAGCAATTTCAAGCGGCGCGTGCTTCCGCCGCCGGTGCTTGCAACCCTGTCCATGCAGGGGCGCTATGCCGATGTGCCACCGGAACGCACCGACGACTGGAGCGGGCTGGCGATTCCCGCCATGCCGGTCGCACCGACGGCCGACGCCGCCGATGGGCTGGAGAACCTGGGTTCGGCCGACGACAGCGGCCCACGCCGCCAGCCCGAACTTTCCGAAGCCGTCACCTACGACCCCGACCTGGTTGCGCCCGCAGCCGACCTCGGGCTGCTCGATGACGACGACATGCCGCATCCCCTTCCTCGCCAGCTCGATCCGGCCCTGCAGCGCACGGCCCGGCTGGCTTCCCTCGACCCTGACGACGGAATCGACCTATGACCCAACACCGCCTCAATGTGTTCATCCAGCCGGAGCACAGCAAGCGGCTCGATGAACTGGCCGCCAAGAAGGGCGTGTCCAAGTCCAGCATCGTCGCGGCGGCCCTGGCCTCCTGGCTGTCGCCCGATGCGGCCGACCAGCGCGAGGCGGCAATTGCCAAGCGGCTGGACCGCCTGTCGCGCCACGCCGAGCGCCTGGAGCGCGACCAGAACATTGCCATCGAAACATTGGCGCTGTTCATCCGCTATTTCCTCACGGTGAGCACACCCGTGCCCGAGGCCCATCAGGATGCCGCTCGCGCCCAGGGCAAGGCCCGCTTCGAGCAGTTCGTCGAACAGCTCGGACGGCATTTGCTGCGCGGGCGCAGCCTGGTGCGGGATGTGGTGGAGGAACTGCACACCGATCCGACGCGACCGGAGGGCGCTGCGGCCGTCGCGGATGCCCAGGAGCGTGCCTTATGAGCGCCGTTCCTTCCTCCTTCACGGCCACCTCGCTGGATCGCCGCATCCAGATGCTGCGCACGGCCATGGGGCCGCTGATCGCTGCCGCGCTCGAAGACCCAGACGTGGTGGAAATCATGCTCAACCCCGACCGCACGCTCTGGGTGGATCGGCTGTCCACGGGCCGCGCGCCGATGGGCGTGGAGCTGTCCGAGGCCGATGGCGAACGCATCATCCGCCTCGTTGCAGCTCACGTTGGCGCGGAAGTTCATCGGGGCCAGCCGTTGTTGACGGCAGAGCTGCCCGAGACGGGCGAACGCTTCGAGGGCATCCTGCCGCCCGCCGCGCCGGGGCCGGCCTTCGCCTTGCGCAAGCGCGCCTTTGGCGTGATCCCACTGTCGCGCTACATCGAGGACGGAATGATGACCGCCGCGCAGGCGGGCCTGCTGGTGCGCGCCGTGCGCGAGCGCCAGAACATCCTGATCGCAGGCGGCACCAGCACGGGCAAGACCACGCTCGCCAATGCCTTGCTCGCCGAGATTGCCGCTACCGGTGACCGCGTGCTGGTGCTTGAAGACACGGTGGAGCTGCAATGCGCGGCGCGCGATCACGTACCGCTGCGCACGCGCCAGGGCGTGGTGTCGATGACCGAGCTGGTGCGCTCTTCCATGCGCCTGCGCCCGGATCGCGTGATCGTTGGCGAAGTGCGTGGTGCCGAGGCGCTGGATCTCATCAAGGTATGGGGCACGGGCCACCCCGGCGGCATCGCCACCATCCACGCCGGCTCCGCGCTGGGCGCGCTGCTGCGCCTGGAGCAACTGATTCTCGAAGTGGCGGAGAACCCGCCCCGTGCGCTGATCGCGGAAGCGGTCAACGTGGTCATCCACATCGCCGGGCGCGGACGCAAGCGCCGCATCGAGAGCATCGCCCGCGTCGTCGGCTTCGATGGCGCGGGCTACCAACTGGCGGATGCGCTGGAGGCTCCATTCCCGGAGCTGCTGTCGCAGTCCGACCTTTCTTCCCTGTCCCTTGACCAACCTGGAGAACTGCCATGACGCAGATGATCGTTCCTGCTTTCCGTATTTCTGCAAACCCGCTTGCCCTGCGCTGCCGTCCCGCGCGGCTGGATGGCTTGGCACGCCCAGCCCTGCAGGGCCTGATGCTCGCGGCGCTGACGCTGCTGCTCGCAGGCACCGCGCAGGCCGCCGGTTCCTCGATGCCTTGGGAGGGGCCGCTGCAATCCATCCTGGAGTCGATCCAGGGTCCGGTGGCCCGGATCATCGCGGTCATCATCATCATCGCCACGGGCCTGGCGCTGGCCTTCGGCGATGCCTCGGGCGGTTTTCGCAAGCTGATCCAGATCGTCTTCGGTCTGTCGATCGCGTTTGCCGCGTCCTCGTTCTTCCTGTCGTTCTTCAGCTTCTCGGGCGGGGCTGTCGTATGAGCGCGGCCCACGATGGCGTGCAGGGGTTCGCTCCGGGGTTCGAAGTGCCACTGCACCGCTCGCTGACCGAGCCGATCCTGCTGGGCGGCGCGCCGCGCACGGTGGCGATTGCCAATGGCACCTTGCCGCGGCCGTGGGCTTGGGCCTGCAACTGTGGATTCCGGGCGTGGTGCTCTGGATCGCCGGCCATGCGCTGGCGGTCTGGGGCGCGCGTGTCGATCCGCAGTTCATGCAAGTCTTCGCGCGCCATATCAAGCACCGGCCGCTGCTGGACGTGTAGGGGCAAAGGGAGATATCGCATGCTGAACCTTGCCGAATACCGCCAGCGCCCGGCCTTGCTGGCTGACTGGCTGCCTTGGGCCGGGCTGATCGCTCCGGGCGTCGTGCTGAACAAGGATGGCTCCTTCCAGCGCACGGCGCGCTTTCGGGGGCCAGACCTCGACAGTGCCACGCAGGGCGAGCTGATCTCTACGTCAGCACGGTTGAACAACGCGCTGCGCAGGCTGGGTTCGGGCTGGGCCTTGTTCATCGAAGCCGAGCGCCGGCCCGCCGCCAACTACCCGCACTCGGAGTTTCCCGAGCCGCTGTCCTGGCTGGTGGACGAAGAGCGACGGGCAGCCTTCGAGGACTCCGGCAACCATTTCGAGAGCGGCTATCACCTCACGCTGGTGTATCTACCGCCCGAGGAGGCCCGCGCCCGTGCGGTCGGAATGCTGTACGAGAACCGTCCGACCGAGGGCGTGGACTGGCGTGAGCGCCTGACCGCGTTCGTCGCGGAGACGGATCGGATTTTCGACCTGCTCGATGGTGTGATGCCGGAGATTGCGTGGCTCGATGACAGCCAGACGCTGACCTACCTGCACTCGACTATTTCCACGCGGCGCTACCGCGTGGGCGTGCCAGAGGTGCCATTCCACCTCGATGCCTTGCTGGCCGATTCCGCGCTGATCGGCGGACTGGCACCGATGCTGGGCGACCAGCACCTGCGCGTGGCGACGGTGCGGGGATTTCCGACTTCGACTTGGCCGGGGATTCTGGATGACCTCAACCGTCTCAGCTTTGCGTACCGCTGGAGTACGCGCTTTCTCTGCCTCGACAAAGCCGATGCGGAAAAAGAGCTTTCCCGCCTACGCCGCCAGTGGTTCGCCAAGCGCAAAAACGTGATCGCGCTGCTGCGCGAGACGATCTTCCAGCAGGAAAGCCCGCTGGTCGATACCGACGCCAGCAACAAGGCCACCGATGCTGATGCCGCCTTGCAAGAGCTGGGCAGCGATCAAGTGGCCTTCGGCTACGTGACGGCGACCGTCACAGTCATGGACGCGGATGCCGCCGTGGCCGACGAGAAGCTGCGCAGGGTGGAGCGCGTCATCCAGGGGCGTGGCTTCGTCACCATCCCCGAAACGCTCAACGCCGTGGATGCGTGGCTGTCGTCCATTCCGGGCCATGCCTACGCCAACGTCCGCGAGCCCATCGTCTCGACGCTGAACCTGGCGCACCTGATGCCGGTGTCGGCGGTATGGGCCGGGCCGGAGAAGAACGCGCATCTCGACGGCCCGCCGCTGATCGTCACGCGCACTGAGGGCGCGACGCCGTTCCGGCTGGTTACGCACATCGGCGACGTGGGCCACACGCTGGTGGCTGGGCCAACCGGTATGGGCAAGTCCGTGCTGCTCGCCACTTTGGCGATGCAGTTTCGGCGCTATCGCGGCTCGCGCATCTTCGCCTTCGACATGGGGCGCTCGATGCGCGCCACGATCCTGGGCCTGGGCGGCGAGCACTACGACCTTGGGCTGGATGGCGAGATCGCTTTCCAACCACTCGCGCGCATCGACCGCGAGGGCTACCGCACCTGGGCGGCTGAATGGATCGAAGGCCGTTTGCGGCATGAGGGCGTGGCCGTCGGCCCCGAGGAGAAGGTGGCCATTTGGTCGGCGCTGGGAAGCCTGGCCGGAGCTCCGGTGGAGCAGCGCACGATGACGGGCCTTTCCGTACTGTTGCAATCGAACGCGCTGCGGCAGGCGCTCGCGCCCTATGTGCTCGGCGGCGCCCACGGCAAGCTGCTGGACGCGGATTCGGATCGACTGGGCTCCGGCTCCGTGCAGTGCTTTGAGATGGAAGAGCTGATGCACAACAAGGCCGCCGTCATGGCCGTGCTGCATTACCTCTTTGCACGGTTCGATGAACGCTTTGACGGCGCACCGACGCTGCTGATCCTCGATGAAGCGTGGCTGTTCCTCGATGACCCGGTGTTCGCGGCGCGCATCCGCCAATGGCTCAAGACGCTGCGCAAGAAGAACGTGAGCGTCATCTTCGCCACGCAGAGTCTGGCGGACATCAAGGATTCGAGCATCGCGCCCGCAATCATCGAGAGCTGCGCGAGCCGCATCTTTCTGCCGAACCCGCAGGCGACCGAGCCGCAGATTCGCACCATCTACGAGGGCTTCGGCCTCAACAGGCGGCAAATCGAGATCGTCGCCACGGCGCAGCCCAAGCGCGACTACTACTACCAATCGCGCCTGGGCAATCGCCTGTTCGACCTCGACCTGGGAACCGCGACGCTGGCCTTTGCGGGCGCATCCACGCCGCAAGACCAGCGCGACATCGACGCGGTGCTCGCTGCCGCCAGCACCTCCACGCCTTCCGCTTCCACCCCGTTCGCAGCCGCCTGGCTGCGCCACTGCAGCCTCGATTGGGCGGCCGATCTGCTGCGCGATTTCCCCGGCCCCGCGCCGGGTGCCGCCCCCATCCCCAGCCATCCCCAGGAGAACCTGCCATGAAAACCCATACCCACAAGCTCGCCGCGCTGACCACCGCCTGCGTGCTCGCCTTCGGCATCGCGCAGCCCGCGCATGCACTGTTCGGCGTCGGCGACATCGTGTTCGATCCGACCAATCTGGTGCAGAACACGCTCACCGCCGTTCGCACGCTGGAGCAGATCAACAACCAGATCCGCCAGCTTCAGAACGAAGCGCAGATGCTCATCAACCAGGCGCGCAACCTGGCCAGCCTGCCGTCCAGCGTGGTGGGCCAGCTGCGCGCCAACCTAGCGACCACCCAGCGGCTCATCGCCCAGGCCAAGGGCATGGCCTACGACGTGGCGAACATGGACCAGATGTTCCAGCGTCTGTACCCCGAGCAGTACGCCGCCACCGTCAGCGGCAATCAGATGTACCGCGACGCGCAGGAGCGCTGGAAGAACACGCTCACTGGCCTGCAGACCACCATGCAGATGCAGGCCCAGGCGTCGCAGAACCTCAGCGATGACGAGGGCGTGCTGGCCGACCTCGTGGGCAAGAGCCAGTCCGCCGTGGGCGCTCTCCAGGCGATGCAGGCCATGAACCAGCTGCTAGCCCTGCAGGCCAAGCAGTCGATCCAGACGCAGCGGTTGCAGATCACGCAGGACCGCGCGGCCTCGCTGGAGCTGGCGCGGCAGGCCGCCGCCGTGGAGCGGGGCCGCGAAGTCACGCGCCGCTTCCTGGGGTCAGGCACGCCGTACACACCGCAGCCCGTCGATTTCTACAGCCGCTGACGAGGCCGGGCCATGAATGACGTATCGGTCATTGATCGTTTCCTCGACACCTTTTCGCGCTACATCGACTCGGGCTTCGGCCTGCTGCACGGCGAGGTGGCATTCCTCACGGCCACGCTGATCGTCATCGACATGACGCTCGCCGGGCTGTTCTGGGCGATGGGCCATGCCACCGGCCAGGGCGAGGACGTAATCGCCAAGCTCATCCGCAAGGTGCTGTACGTCGGTGCCTTCGCCTACATCATCGGCAACTTCAACACCCTGGCGGGCATCCTGTTCCGGTCTTTTGCCGGACTGGGCCTGACGGCCAGCGGCTCGACCTTGAGCATGGGCAACTTCCTGCAACCGGGACGGCTGGCCAAGGCCGGTATCGACGCGGCGGCGCCCATCCTCGACCAGATCCGGGAGATGGCGGGCTTCCCAGAGGTCTTCATCCACATCGCGCCCATCGTCGTGCTGTTCCTCGCGTGGCTGGTGGTCATCGTCAGCTTCTTCGTGCTGGCGGTGCAGCTTTTTGTCACGCTGATCGAGTTCAAGCTGACCACGCTGGCGGGCTTCGTGCTGGTGCCGTTCGCCCTCTGGAACAAGACTGCGTTCCTCGCCGAGAAGGTCTTGGGCAACGCGGTGTCCTCAGGCATCAAGGTACTGGTGCTTGCCGTCATCGTGGGCATCGGCTCGGGGCTGTTCGCCGAATTCCGGATACCGCCGGGCTCCGAGCCCTCCATCGACCAGGCACTGGTCATCATGCTGGCTTCGCTGTCACTGCTGGCCCTGGGCATCTTCGGTCCGGGCATTGCGACGGGCTTGGTATCGGGCGGCCCGCAGCTCGGCGCTGGCGCGATGGCCGGTGCTGCCGTTGGGGCGGCCGGCGCCGCCGTCGCGGTCG
>NZ_JAZHFR010000053.1:0-24900 GCF_036541385.1 Comamonas sp. GCA5
GGCCGCAAGCCCCGCAGCACCGCCGGTGCCGTGGCCATCGTGCTGTTGTGGCTGGCCGCCGCCGTGGCGGCCTGGCTGTGGTGGCGCGCACGCACTGGCGGCGGCGCCTAGCCCCTCACTTCACGTACGAGCGCAGCACCTTCACCACCAGGTCCAGGTCCTGGGCGCGCTGGGCCTCGGGCACGTCCGGCGCACCCAGGTGTTCGCGCACATGGCCCTCCAGCACCTCCAGCATCAGGCCGTTGACGGCCCCACGCACGGCCGCCAGCTGCTGCAGGATGACCGCGCACTCCTCGGCGTTCTCGAGCGCGCGCTCCAGCGCCTCGGTCTGGCCTTTGATGCGCCGGATGCGGGCCAGCAAGGGTTTTCGGTTCTGCAGGGTGTGTGACATGGCCCCTATTCTAGGGGTGACAATATACTGGGGTACAGTATAAAAATGCACACCGAATCCTTGCACCGTAACCCCTTGTCACCCAGCCCCCGGGCCCACAGCCACCGCTTCGACACGGGCAACCCCTTGGCGGAAAAGAACACCACGCTGGCGGTTGGGCTGACCCTGAGCATGATGGTGCTGGAGATCGCAGGCGGTTACTACTTCCACTCCATGGCACTGCTGGCCGACGGCTGGCACATGAGTTCGCACGCCCTGGCGCTGGGCCTGTCGGTGGGGGCCTATGTGGCGGCGCGGCGCCTGGCGGGCGACCGCCGCTTTGCCTTTGGCACCTGGAAGCTGGAAGTGCTGGCGGGCTACACCAGCGCCATCCTGCTGCTGTTCGTCGCCGGCTGGATGGCCGTGCAGTCCCTGGACCGGCTGCGCGCACCCCTGGCCATCGATTACGCCCAGGCCATCGCCCTGGCCGGCCTGGGCCTGGCGGTGAATCTGGCCTGCGCCTGGCTGCTACGCGGCGGCCACCACCACCACCACCACCACCACCACCATCATGGCCACGATCACGGCCATGACCACGGGCACCACCCCGCCGGCCACGGCCACGCCCATGCCCACGCGCCCGAAGACCTGAACCTGCGCGCAGCCTACCTGCACGTGGTCGCGGACGCGGCCACCTCGGTGCTGGCCATGCTGGCCCTGCTGGGCGGCATGCTCTGGGGCGCGGCCTGGCTGGACCCGGCCATGGGCCTGGTCGGTGCGGTGCTGGTGGCCGTCTGGGCCCTGGGCCTGCTGCGCGACAGCAGCCGGGTGCTGCTGGACGCCGAGATGGACGCGCCCGTGGTGCAGGAAATCCGCGACGTCCTGGCGGCCGCGCCGCAGCCGGTGGTGCTGACCGACCTGCATGTCTGGCGCGTGGGCAAGGGCCTGTACGCCTGCATCGTGGCCCTGGAGGCGCGCGACGGCGTGACGCCCGATGCCATCCGCCAGCAGCTCGCCATCCACGAGGAGCTGGTGCACATCACGGTGGAGATCAACCCGGCGCCGCCGGCACCGAGGCCGGTGGAAGCGGAGCGGCCTGCGCAGCCACGGCCCCGCCCCGCAGCACCCTAAAAAGTAGAGCTGCCCGCGCTGATACCACCTGGGTCCACGGTCTATTTCCTACCGATCTGCGCTGACCCGGCCCGCCGGCTAGAAGCGGATGTGCACCGAGGGTGCGCTGCGTTGGGCCTCGCCGTGGAACACAGCCTCGATGTTGTTGCCATCGGGGTCCAGCACAAAGGCCGCGTAGTAGCCCGGGTGGTAGGCGCGCTCCCCGGGGGCGCCGTGGTCGCGGCCACCGTGGGCCAGCGCGGCCTGGTAGAAGGCATCGACCATGGCCCGGTCCCGGGCCTGGAAGGCCAGGTGGTGGCGCCCGGTCAGCTGGCCCAGCGCGGCCTCGCTGTCGGCACCGGTCACAAACAGCTCGTCCGCCCAGAAGTAGCCCTCCCCCGTGCCGCCCAGGGGCACCTCCAGCGCCGCCAGCACGGCGGTGTAGAAGGCCTGGGTGCGCGGCAGGTCGCGCACCACCAGCTGCACATGGTCGATCAGGCGACCCCGGTGGATCTCGTTGACTTGCATACCGTACTCCGGTGAAACAGGGATGGCCCACTGTAGCGCCAGGGCCGGCACGCCTCAAGCCAGCCGGCCCGGCCCGCGAGCACTCCCCGTGCGCCTGCCACCGGGTGCCGCAAGCCGCGTGTCAGCCATTCGCCCCCCTGGCGCGTTGAGGGGGGAGAACAACACCTAACAAACCCTCTGGATCGTGACTTCCCGCAATACCGCCCTGGACCACGTCAAGGCCGTGGCCTGCCTGGTCATCGTCTGCCACCACCTGGCTTTCTACGGTCCCATGTCCGACGTGCTGCGCCCGCTGTGGCCCGGCCTGCTGGGCTGGCTGGACGAATATGGACGCATGGCCGTGCAGCTGTTCCTGGTGCTGGGCGGCTATTGGGCCGCCGCCGCGCTGGCGCCCCAGGGCCAGGCCCGGCATGCCAACATCGGCCCGGTGCTGGGCAAGCGCTTCGTGCGCCTGTGCCTGCCCTACAGCGCCGCCCTGGCCTGCGCCATCGTGGTCAACGAGGTGGTGCGCAGCTGGGGCTTTGACCACGCCTCGGTCTCTGCCACGCCGACCTGGGATGCGGTGCTAGCCCACCTGCTGCTGGTGCAAAGCCTGGGCGACTGGGAAGCCCTGTCGGCCGGCGTCTGGTACGTGGCCATCGACTTCCAGCTCTACGCCCTGTGCCTGGTCTGGCTGTGGTGCAGCCGCCGCCTGCCACGCTGGCCCGCGCCGGGCCAGACCGGCCTGGTGCTGGCCACGGCCGCCTCGCTGTGGGTCTGGAACCTGGACAGCAGCCTGGATGTGTGGGCGCTGTACTTCCTCGGCGCCTACGGCCTGGGCATGATGGCCTGGTGGGCCACGCACACGCCCCACCCCTGGCAGCGCTGGGGCTGGGTGGCACTGATGCTGCTGCTGACCGGCGGCGCCCTGCTGCTGGAATGGCGCACCCGCATCGCCATCGCCGGCGTCACGGCCCTGGCCCTGGTGCTGCAGGGCCTGTGGCTGCCCGCCGGCCGCTGGCCGCAATGGCCGCTGCTGACCTGGATGGGCCAGCGCTCCTACGCCATCTTCCTGATCCACTTCCCCACCAGCCTGCTGGTGAACGCCCTGGTCACCCTGCACTGGCCCCAGAGCGTGACCGCCAATGCCCTGGGCCTGCTGGCGGCCGTGCTGCTATCGGTGCTGGCCGGCGCCCAGCTGTTCCGCTGGACCGAACAGGCCACGCCCACCTGGCAGCTGTGGCGCAACTGGCAGCTGG
The DNA here is from genome assembly GCF_036541385.1 of Comamonas sp. GCA5. Taxonomy (NCBI): domain Bacteria; kingdom Pseudomonadati; phylum Pseudomonadota; class Betaproteobacteria; order Burkholderiales; family Comamonadaceae; genus Comamonas; species Comamonas sp. GCA5. The sequence continues at coordinate 3,247 of NZ_JAZHFR010000053.1, forward strand.
GCGTGCTGGCCACCGGCTGGGTGGCCGCCACGCTCTGAGCGGCGCTTCGCACTCGCCTCAATCCGGCGCTGCGGGCGGCGCATCCTCCGGCCGGGGCACGTGCACGGCCATCAGGGCCACCACCCAGTCGATGAAGGCCCGCAAGGCCGCACTCACGTGGCGCTGCGGCGGATAGGCGATCGACAGCGGCATGGCGGGCAGTTGCCAGTCTGCAAACAACGGCTGCAAGGCCCCGCAGGCCACGTGCGGCTGGGCCATGTAGTCGGGCACGCACACCACCCCCAGGCCGGCCAGCCCGGCCGCCAAATAGGCGTTGCCGTCGTCCACCGCACAGACGTAGCGCGCGGGCAGGGCCACCGACTCCGCGCCCCGCCGCAGCGTGGCCACCCGCGGCTTGCCGGTGCGCGACTGCAGCAGGCCGACCATGTGGTGCCCGTCGCCGGCCAGCTGCTGCGGGTGCGCCGGGGTGCCATGGCGCTGCAGGTAGGCCGGGGCGGCATACACCCCCAGGCGCAGGCTGCCGACCTGGCGCGCCACCAGGCCGGGGCTGTCGATGCTGCCGCCGCGCAGCACGCAATCCACCCGCTCGCGCAGCAGGTCCACATTGCGGTCGCTGACGCCCAGCTCCAGCTGGATCTCCGGATAACGCGCAAAGAAGTCCGGCAGCGCCGGGATCAGCACCCGCTGCGCCAGCGGACTGGGCACGTCAACGCGCAGGTGGCCACGGGGCTGGTGGGCCGCACTGGAGAGCTGGGACTCAGCCTCCTCCAGCTCGGCCAGCACCCGGCACACCCGGTCGTAGTAGAGGGCGCCCTGCTCCGTCAGGCGCAGCCTGCGCGTGGTGCGGTGCAAGAGCTTGACGCGCAGCCGCGCCTCGAGCTGCTGCACCAGCTGGGTCACGGTGGCGCGCCCCATGTGCAGCGTCTGCGCGGCCTGGGTGAAACTGCCGGCCTCCACCACACGGGCGAAGGCCTGCATGGCATCAAAACGGTCCATGGGCATTCCAGGGGCAAAGGGATTGTTGGGATTTCACGAACAGTGTTGGCACGGGTTGGCCCTCGATCTGCGGGCTCCAGATTCTTACAGTGGCTGCATTGTCCCTGCGGGACGCTCTCACCCTGGATATCCCATGCACTCCCCCCTGCGCGATGCTGTTTTTCCACCCGGGCGCCACGCCCTGTACGAGCGCCACCGCTACTCCCCGGCGGTGCGCAGCGGTGGCTGGCTGTTTGTCTCCGGCCAGGTCGGCAGCCGCGAAGACGGCTCGCCCGAACCCGACCTGGACACCCAGGTGCACCGCGCCTTCCAGAACCTGCAGGCGGTGCTGCAGGCCGCCGGCTGCAGCTTTGCCGATGTGGTCGATGTCATGGTCTTCCTCGTCGATCCGCCGCAGCAGCTCGAACGCATCTGGCGCATCCTGCCCCGCTACTGGGGCGAGGCGCCCTACCCCGCGCTGACCGGCGTCGGCGTCACCTGGCTGTCCGGTTTCATCTTGGAAATCAAGGTCATCGCCAAGCTGCCACCACAGACTCAAAAACCAGAGCTGTAGGCGCTTGACAGCATTGGGCAAACACCCCAAAACACCAATAAAAGCTGCCCCGACAGGGGCATGCGCCACTCAGGCCTCGCGGTCGTTTTCCAGGCTTTTGACCAGCACCGCGGCCTGGGTGCGGGAGTAGCAGGCCAGCTTCTTCAGGATGGCCGTGACATGCACCTTGACGGTGTTCTCGGCCAGCCCCAGCTCGTGCGCGATCTGCTTGTTCAGCAGGCCATCGGCAATGCACAGCAGCACGCGGAACTGCTGCGGCGTGAGCTGGGCCAGGCGCGCCGCCAGCTCGGCGTCGGCCTCGGAGCGCTCCGCCGCCATCGGCGGAAACCAGCTGCCCCCGTCCAGCACCGCCGCCACAGCGGCCGCGATGTCTTCGGCCGGGGCCGATTTGGGGATGAAGCCCGCCGCCCCGAACTGCTGGGCCCGGCGGATGATGCGCGGGTGGTCGTTGGAGGAGATGATGACCACCGGGATCTCGGGGTACTCGCCGCGCACATGCAGCAGCGTGGAAAAGCCCCGCGCACCCGGCATGGTCAGGTCCAGCAGCACCAGCTCCACCTCGGGGTGGGCCTGCAGCGTGCTGCTCACGGTCATCGCGCTGGCGGCTTCCAGCGTCTGGTACTGCGCAAAGCGTTCGCGCAGCACGTGCAGCACCGCGGCACGGAACAGGGGATGGTCGTCGGCGACCAGCAAGGTGGGGTGGGGCATGGCGCGAGTCTGCCATGCAGGCCATATCCACGCCCCCTGTCGGCGCAAACCCCCAACAAAAATGCCCCGCAGCCTGTGGCTGAAGGGCATTTGTCACTGCATTTGTCAGGCAGCCGCAGCGGCTGCCGCCAGGGCCGGATTACTGGCTGGCGATTTCCAGGTGGGCAGCGCGGGCTGCTTGGATCAACTCGATCACGGTGTTGAGGGCTTGGCGCATGACAGTCTTCTTTCTGTAAATACGAGATGCCTTGCTTGGGGGCTGTGGGCGGGCATCTCAACCACCGCACAACTTCGGGATAACCTCTAAGTGATAACCCGTAGGCGTAAGTATAAACCACATGCGATTTTTTTGCACTGCAGCATGCAACCTGCGCCAGGTGTGGGCATCGCGCCACAGCCCGCCGGCCTGGGCCGGGCACGCTGGTCCTGGTCTGGACAGGGTTGCGCGGTGCTTTCGGCCTGCGTCCTACACCGCGCACGCCCTGCGCCCTTGGAGCATGCCGTCATGCGCAGCCGCGCCTGGAGGCCCCATGATCATCACCACCACCCCGAACGTGGAAGGCAAGCACATCAGCAAGTACTGTGGCGTGGTCGCGGGGGAGGTCATCCTCAGCACCGATGTGTTCAAGGACATGTTTGCCGGCATCCGCTACCTGACGGGCGGCCGTGCGGGCTCCAACGAACGCGAGCTGCAAAAGGCGCGCGAACTGGCACTGCAGGAGCTGCAGGTCCACGCCATCCAGCTGGGGGCGAACGCCGTGGTGGGTGTCGACCTGGACTACGCCATCCTGGGCACGGCGCACAGCATGCTGATGGTGTCCGCCAGTGGCACGGCCGTGGTGCTGGCCTGACCGGCCCCAGCCCAGGGAAGGCACCCGCCGGCAGGGCCGCCGCGGCGGTGTGCCCCAAAGGGGCACCATGGCCACGCGCCGCACGGACCTGCGGGCACCCTGCGCTCACTCGGAGGCAGACAGCTTCATCAGCACCAGGCCGCTGACGATCAGCACGGCCGCCAGCACGCGCGGGGCGTTGACCTGCTCGCCCAGCACCGTGATGCCGACCACGAAGGCGCCCACGGCGCCGATGCCGGTCCAGATGGTGTAGGCCGTGCCCAGTGGCAGCGTGCGCATGGCCAGCGACAGCAGGCTGAAGCTGGCGACCATGGTGGCGCCGGTGATCACGCTGGGCAGCAGCCGCGTGAAGCCCTGCGACTGCTTCATGGTGTAGGCCCACACCACCTCCAACACCCCTGCCACCAACAGATACCACCATGCCATGACCCTGCTCCTTGGCGGTGCCAGGCACCGCACAGGGGCCGTCCCCGGATGTGGATTCCGCCAGGGCCGTCCCTGGTGGCACAGCGCGCGGCTGTGAAGCTGCAGCCAGTGTAGGCCGCCCCTGCGCCCGTGGCCCGCGCACCGCCCCAAGCCCGGGCAGCGCCTGGGTGGTTGCCACGCCACAGTGCGCCCGGGCCGCGGCGCGCGCTCGCTCGTACCCTACTTCCAGGCGCCGACGTGGGGCTGGCTGGCCTCGTCCACCAGCGACGGGCCGGTGCACTCGACCGCGAACGGCGCGGCACGGAACACGTCGCGGCAGGACAGCTCCACATCGCGCTGGTCCAGGCGCTCGCCGCGGAACACGCGCAGGCGCTGGTCGTCAATGCCATACACCACGCGACGGATGTTGGCCCAGAAGATGGCGCCCGCGCACATCACGCAGGGCTCGCCAGAGGCGTAGAGCGTGGCCTGCTCCAGGGCCGTGCGGTCGTGGCGCTGGCAGGCCTCGCGGATGGCCTGGACCTCGGCATGCGCGGTGCAGTCGCCGGACTCGCCATTGCTGTTCCAGCCCGCGCCCAGCACCGTGCCGTCCGGCGCCACGATGACCGAGCCAAAGGGCCGGTTGCCGCGCTGGCGCGCAGTGCGCGACAGGGCAATCGCCTGGCGCAGGTAGGTGGCGTCGCGCTCGGCCACGGGCTGCTCGGCCGGGAAGGTGGCCACGGAAGGTGCTGTCATCGCGGTCATGCGCCCGCCCCTTGCTGCACGGCCGTGGGCAGAAAGCCGGTGTTCCACACGGCCTGCACCGTGGGCAGCTGTGGCAGGCCGAAGGTCTTGCCGATCTGTGCGATCTGCTGCTGCAGCACGGCCGTCTGGATGCGGCCCAGGCCCACCTGGGCGGTTTCGGCGTTCGCCAGGTAGGTGCGTGTGATGGCCCAGCGCGCGCGCTCCTGGTCGTCGCGCAGCATGGGCTCGCGGGCGCGCACCGCCGCCAGGGCTTCGGACGGGTTGGCCAGGGCGTCCAGCAGGGCACGCTGCGTGGCGCGCAGGAAGCCGCGCACCAGCTCGGGCTTGTCCTTCATCAGTGCGGTGCTGGCCACGATGGCATTGCCGTACAGGTGCACGCCGGCCTCGGCATAGGACAGCACGCTCAGCTGCTCGGGCGGCATGCGCTGGAACAGCGACACGGCCGAGTCGTGGAAGTAGGTGGCGGCGTCCACGTCCCCGCGCACCATGACGTTGTCGCGCGCGCTGAAGTCGGTGGTCACCCATTCGAAGAAGTCGCTGCCCAGCTTTTGCTGCTCGGCCACCATGGGCCAGCTGCGGCGCGTGGATTCCACGGCCGCAGCGGCCACCTTCTTGCCCTTGAGGCTGGCCATCTGGGTGGTGATGCCCCGGTCCTTGCGGCCGATGATGACGAAGGGCGCGCGGTTGTAGTACTGGTAGACGGCCTGCACGGGCAGGCTGCCCTTGGCGTGGGCCTCGATCAGCGCGCTGATGTCGCCCAGGCCCAGGTCGTAGGCCCCGGAGGCCACGCGCGTGAGCGACGCCACCGAGCCCGCGCCCACGTCGATCTGCACGTCCAGCCCTTCCTGGGCGTAGTAGCCCTTGGCCGCGGCCAGGAAGAACGGTGCGGTTTGGCTGGTGACCTTGAAGTCCAGCGTGAACTTCACGGGGGTCAGGGCGGGCTTGGCCCCCTGCGCCCAGGTGTGGGCGGGCACCAGGGCCGCAGCGGCGGACAGGGAAGACACAGAGCGCAGAAAGTGGCGGCGTTGCATGGCAAAACTCCTTCATCGGGGGATGTGCTGCAAGCCGGGGCAGACGGGGTGCGCGCGCCAGGCTGGCCCACCCCGTCCACGGCCGTCCTGCAGCCATGGGGGTGAGCAATTTCCGGCGGCACGGCCAGGGCCGTGGTGTGCTGAACGCTTCTACTCAACCCCTGCCAAGCACATCGCATGCCAGCGCGCCTTGCGACAGCGCAAAGGTGGCGCAACGTGGCCTGGCACGGTTTTGGCTTGAATCAAGGTGCACGAGTAGAAGCGTTCAGCAGTGCCCCCAGCCTGACCGGCGGGCACGGCCGGAAATTGCTCAGCGTGCGGTGCCTGCGTGCACCGCAACAGGCCTGACCGCCCCGCTGAGCGCACCTTGACAGTGCAAGGCCGGGCGATCGGGAGTTTCCACCTCTTGCCCCTGAAAGCCCTTGCCATGCCAGCCATCCACCCCACCACCGCTGCCGCGCCCGACTACGCCCTCGAAGAGTTGCGCAAAGAGTCCACCATGGGCAGCGAAGGCACGACCGTGCAGCGCGACATCCGCCGCATCGACCTGTCGAACTTTGCCGCGCGCAAGGCCGAGATCACCGAGCAGCTGTGGAGCGCGGCCACCGAAATCGGCTTCTTCCAGATCGACCACCACGGCATCAGCGCCGCCGAGATCGACGACGCCTTCGCCCTGTCCAAATCCTTCTTCGCCCTCCCCACGGCGACCAAGGCGCAGTGGCCGCTGTCGCGCAACGCGGGCTGGGAAAGCCTGTCGCAGATCCGCCCGTCCACCGGCACGGCCGACCAGAAGGAGTCCTACCAGATCACCCGCCCGCGCATGGCCGGGCTGTGGCCGTCGGAGCAGGAACTGCCCGGCTTCCAGCAGGCCGCACTGGCCTTCGAGGCCAAGTGCTGGCAGGTCGGCATGCAGGTGCTGTCCTGCTTTGCCGACAGGCTGGGCTTTGACAGCGATTTCTTCGCCCGGGCGCATGCGCCCGACAGCCCGCACTACCAGAGCACGCTGCGCATGCTGCACTACTTTGCCCAGGACGGCACCCACACGCCCGGCACCTGGCGCGCCGGCGCGCACACCGACTTCGACTGCCTGACCCTGCTGTTCCAGCGCCCCGGCCAGGGCGGTCTGCAGGTGCTGCCCGGCAAGGAGATGCAGGGCCGCGCCTGGACGCCGGTGGAGCCCGCGCAGGGCGTGATCACCTGCAACATCGGCGACATGCTGATGCGCTGGAGCGATGACCAACTGCCCTCCAACTTCCACCGCGTGAAGCACCCCGCCGCACACGAGTACCAGGGCGCGCGCTACAGCCTGGCCTTCTTCTGCCAGGCGAATGAGGACGTGGTGATCCGCAGCCCCGGCGGCAAGTACCCGGACATCACCGCCGCCGAGTACCTGAAGCAGCGCATCAGCGCCAACTTCTCCAACAAGTACTGAGTGACTGAGCGCAGCCCCCATGCCCGGGGTGCGCCGCCGCACAGGCCCGTCAAAAAGATAGCTGCCTGCGCAAGCAAAAAGCCACTTTCAGCACGCTAAAGGACTGAAAGTGGCTGGGTACGCGCGCAGTGCGCTCCGTTTTTTACGACTGGGCGCGGCGGGCGCGCACGGCGGCGGCCAGTTGCTCCAGCACCGGCACGGTCTGCGCCATGCTGATGCAGGCATCGGTCAGCGACACGCCATAGACCAGCTCCTGGCCTTCGACGATGTCCTGGCGGCCTTCTTCCAGGTGGCTTTCGATCATCACGCCGGTGATGCGCGCGTCACCGCCCGCGATCTGCTGCGCCACATCGGCGGCCACGTCGATCTGGCGGCGGTGCTGCTTGCTGCTGTTGGCGTGCGACAGGTCCACCATCACCTGCGGGCGCAGGCCGGCCTTGACCAGCATCTCGCAGGCCGCCTGCACATCGGCGGCGCTGTAGTTGGGCTGCTTGCCGCCGCGCAGGATGACGTGGCAGTCCTGGTTGCCGCGGGTCTCGAAAATCGCGCTCTGGCCCATCTTGGTCATGCCCATGAAGGCGTGCGACGACTGCGCCGCCTGGATGGCGTCGCTGGCCACCTTGACGCCGCCGTCCGTGCCGTTCTTGAAACCCACGGGGCAGGACAAGCCACTGGCCAGCTGGCGGTGGCTCTGGCTCTCCGTGGTGCGGGCGCCGATGGCGCCCCAGCTGACCAGGTCGCTGATGAACTGCGGCGACAGCAGGTCCAGGAACTCGGTGCCGGCCGGCAAGCCCAGCTCCACCACCTCCAGCAGCAGCTTGCGCGCCAGCTCCAGCCCCTCGTTGATGGCGAAGCTGTCATCGCGGTGCGGATCGTTGATGTAGCCCTTCCAGCCCACGGTGGTGCGTGGCTTCTCGAAGTACACACGCATGACGATCAGCAGGTCGTCCTGCAGCGCGTCGGCCTGCGCCTTGAGCTGGCGCGCGTATTCCATGGCCTGCGCATGATCGTGGATGGAGCAAGGCCCCACCACCACAACCAGACGGTCATCTTCCCCATGCAGCACGCGCGAGATGGCGCGGCGACTGCTTTCCACCAGCGCCAGGGCCTGCTGTGTCGCAGGCAACCACTCCTCCAGCAAAGCGGGGGTCAGCAGCGGGCGTACGGTCTTGATGCGGGTGTCGTCAATGCGGGTCTTGTCCAGCGTGGACAAGGCCGCAGGCTTGGTCAGAGAAGGCGAAGAAGTCATTACACCATTGTCGCTGTCTGGCTGCAAAGCTGCCAGCCCAAGGCTTGTGCACCACGCCGGCCTGTCTCCAAATCACAAAACCGTAGCTAGCAGCGCTTGACAGGCAAGCGTTAGCAGCCAATTTCATTCAAATCACACCAAGCCACGCATGGCATTCCAGTCCAGCACCTTGATACGGCGATAACCCACGTGAATCAGTCCCTGAGCCTCCAGCGTCGATAGTGCCTCACTCAGGCGCGACCGCGAGACTTGGCACAGCTCGCTGAGCTCTCCTTGCGAGACCTGAATCTCTCGGCTTTGTGGCGTCGGAAAGTTGCGCGGTGTCAGCAGTGCTGCCAGACACTTCGCCACTTTGACGGGGGTATTGCCTTCTTGCTGGGCCGCCACCAAATCCATGAGCTGTTGGTTGCGCTCGGCCATCAGCTCTTGCAAAAAGAGCCCAAACGCCAAGTAGTTGCAACGTAAATGGTCAAAGCAGGAGCGCGGCATGCTCACGGCGGTGAGTGTGTGCAATGCCACCGCATCACAGCTGTGCCGCGCTGCACCCAAAATCAATGGTGCCTCGCCAATCCAGCTACCCGCCGTGCAGCCCACCGTCACCGCACGCCCTTCCGCCGTCGTCAAACACAGCTTGGCTGCGCCGCCCATGACACCCACCCATGCTGTGGGCGCATCGCCACGCAGCCACAACGCTTGCCCCGGTTGATAGCAGTGCACACGCAGTTGCGGCAGCACGTCCGCCTGCATCACATCCGCAGGGATGCAGTCAGCCCAAATGCACTCACGCCAATGTGCGTAAAGGTCATGCTGCGTCCAACTCTTGGGCTGATTCATGCAATTGTTCCGTAAAGAAAAAATTATTGAGAACCATTCTCATACATTCGCATGCAATCCGCTATTTCCCTCTACAACAGACCACATGGCTATGACGCCCTCTTTCTCTGCACCACGCAGTGCTATGCACGCTTTGCGCCTGACCCCGCTCGCCTCCGCCACGGGGTTGATGCTGATGCTCTGCACCCCGGCACACGCACAATCCAGCGCCCCAGAGCCTCAGGTGATGGGTGTACAGACGGTATCTGTCTCACGTCTGGGGCAAACCCGCGCGGAATTGGCTGCAACCGTACAAGTCATCGACAGCGAAGCCTTGAATGCGCAGATCCAGACAGGATTGAACCTTAAAGAAGCGCTGGGCCACCTCGTGCCGGGCATTGACCTCGGTAACCAAGGGCGCAGCGGTTTTGGGCAAAACCTGCGTGGCCGCCCCATGCTGGTGATGGTGGATGGGGTGTCTCTGAACTCCTCACGGGGTACTGCACGCCAACTCGACGCCATTGACCCCTTCCATATTGAACGTATCGAAGTACTCTCCGGTGCATCTGCGCTATACGGGGGCGGTGCCACCGGCGGCATGGTCAATATCATCACCAAAAAAGCGGCAGATGCCCCGTCCCGCTTCACCAGCGAAGTCGGGATGGTCAGTGGCTTGAACGCCAGTGATGACCGCCAATTGCGCGTTGCGCAGTCCGTCAGCGGCGGCAATGAGACCGTGCAAGGTCGCCTGGGCATTGCCGTGCAAGACAACGGCAGATTTTTTGACCCCCAAGGGCAGGCCGTCCGCTCTGACATCACGCAAACCGATTTGCAAGATACCCGCAGCATGGATGTGATGGGCAATCTGCAATTCAACCTTGGCGCAGGGCAAAGCCTGGATCTCAGCGCACAGTACTACCGCAACAAATTCGAGGGCAGCAGCTACCTGTATGCCGGCCCCAACTTTGCCGGTATTTACGGCCAGCAACCCGGCCTTCTGGAACAGCGCGAGGGGTTCAGCAGCGATGTGGTGCCCATGACCGAACGTGCCATGTTCAATGCCAACTACCACGCAAGCGACGTACTGGGCGGACACGATTTCTACCTGCAAGGATTCTGGCGGCAGGAAGAGCTGGACTTTGCCCCCTTCCCAGATCCACGCTACGTATCCGCTTCGCACCAGAACACCGATGTGTGGGGCTTCAAAGCAGCGCTGGCCAAAAACATCGGTGACCTCTCCGTGCGCTACGGGCTGGACTGGGATCGCGAGAACTTCGACTCCAGCATGACGCTGTTTGACCGCGCTCAATCCATGGCCAGCGGTGGCTTGATCAATCGCAAAATCGGCACCACCGGCCGCTACCCCGACTACCGCGTGGACAGCAAGGCCCTCTTCGGCCAACTGGATTGGAAGCTCTCCCCACGCACGACGTTGTCTGCAGGCCTGCGCCACCAGCGCATGGGCTTGGATGTCAACGATTTTGTGGCCGCCACCCAGCAGGTCTATATGGCGCTGGGCATGGGTCAAACAGCCGATGCAGTGCCCGGCGGCAGTGCAGACTACAACGTCACCTTGTTCAACCTTGGCGCACACTTCAAACCGATGGAAGGCCACAGCACGTGGCTGAACTACGCCGAAGGCTTTGAGCTGCCCGACCCCGGCAAGTACTTTGGTGACGGCAGGTATAACTTGGTGGGTACACACTGGCAGCTGGTGCAAGGCATTGACCCCAGCTCTGCACCCCTCAAAGGCATCAAAACACGCCAAGTGGAATGGGGCTGGAAGGGACAGCAAGGCCCGCTGAATTTCCAAACAGCACTGTTCTATGCCTGGTCCGACAACTCCATTGAGTTAAACCGCACCACCTTGCTGATCGACGTGCTGGAGAAAAAGCGCCGTAACTTTGGCTGGGAAGGCAGTGTGAACTACGCCTTGAGCCGCCAATGGGGCATTGGCGGCTCTTGGCTGCTGATTCAGTCACAAGAACGCAAAGATGGAGACTGGAAGCGCCAAGGCATTGACATGGCCAGTCCGTCGAAATTGACACTGCACACGGACTACCAGCAAGGCAGCTGGCAGGCACGCGTACAGGCCACGCACCAGCGCACACTCCGCGATGACAACCAGCAAGCCATCAAGGGGTTCACCACTGTGGATCTGCTGGCAAGCACACAACTTGGCAAAGGTCGGTTGAGCGTCGGCATCCAGAACCTGCTGGACCGCAAATACCTGACCACTTGGTCGCAACGCGCCGCCTATATTTACGGCGCATCCGCCACACCAGAAACCTTTGCCTACTATGGCCGTGGCCGCACCTTCTCGGTGAACTACACCGTGAATTATTGATAGCACCGTGCGCTGAAATGTCCTCGACCCTCCGCCTTGCCCCTTCGTCACCCACACGCACTTGGGCCACGATTGCTGCGCTGTATCTGGCGCAAAGCGTGCCGTCCTACCTGCTCATCATGGCCGTGCCCGCAGCGCTGCGCGCCAGCGGCATGAGCCTGACCCAGGTAGGCCTGCTGTCGGTGCTAATGCTGCCGCTGATGCTCAAGTTTCTGTGGGCACCGTGGGTGGATCGCAAAAGCTGGGGAAGGCTGGGGCACCGCCGCGGCTGGATTGTGATCACACAGTTGAGCTGCTGCGCAGCCATTGCGGCGCTGGCTTGGGTGCCGCCCAGCAGCATCACCGCCCTGCTGGTGGTGGGCATGGTGATTGCGCTGTGCATTGCCACGCAAGACATTGCCACCGATGGCTATGCCACCAGCATCTTGCACAACCAAACCCAGCGCGCCACGGGCAACGGCATTCAAGCTGCCGCAGTGGCTGCAGGGGTGCTGGTGGGCGGGATGTTGTCCATGCAACTGTTTGAGCATTGGGGCTGGCAGGCCACGCTGCTGCTGATGGCAGGCCTGTGTCTGCTGCCGCTGCTGGCCTTGCCCTGGATGCAAGAGACCCATGCCGCCGCACCACCCTGCATCCGCGCAGAACGACCCAGCATCTTGCGACTGCTACGGCGCCCAGGTATCTGGGCTATTTTGCTTTTGGCCATGAGCTATCGCCTGAGCGAAGGCATGGTGCGTTCCATGGAAAGCAGCTACATGCTGGCCAAAGGCATCAGCCTGAGCCAGGTAGGCACACTCAGCGGTACCGCCGCCGTCACCGCCGGTTTGCTCGGCAGTGTGGTGGCCGCTTGGTGGTTGCGCCGCAGCAGCCAGTTGACCGTGTTACTGGGGCTTTGCGTGATCCGTGTGGGCTGCTATGTGCTGTTTGGGATGCATGCCAGCGGCCACCTGGGCGGCAGCGAAGTGCTGGTCGTCCTGGCACTGACGCTGAGCATGTTGCGCTATATGGAAATGGTAGCGCTCTACGCTTTATTCATGGGCGCTTCCTCGCAAAAACAACCTGGTACTGATTTCAGCGTGTTTGTCTGCGCCGAACTGTTCACTTACATGGTCAGCTCCATGGCGGGCGGAGCGATTGCGCAGCAGCTGTCTTTCACCGGCTTGTTCGCTGTCGCCACGGGTTTGGGCGTGATGTCGTTGGTGCTCACCCCCACCTTGTTGCGCAAAGCCCAGCACGGGTTGATGGAGCACTGATATGACCCTACATTTCCACGTGCAAGCACGTATGCCCCATGCCCCAGCGTTTTTGGCATGGCTGCAAAGTCATCTGGAGGCCGAGGGGGTGCTACTGCACCCCTCCCCCCAAGGCCTGACGCTGCACATGCCCCAAGTGGGCACCTTGGCATTTCACAGCCGCCATGCAGAAGGGTTTCACTGCGACATTGACGCCGTGGATGACCGCATGGCCGAACTGATTCAGCTCTCGCTGGACGAACATGCCCAAGAGTTTCTGACCGATCACGGCGCTTCGGCTTCTGCCTTGCAGCTGGAGTGGCACGGTCTGCCCACAGCAGATCTGCGCTACCGTTTTCAGGTTGTGCAAATCATCGCAGTAACCGACATCACCCCCCATATGCGCCGCGTGCGGCTGGCAGTACCTGTCATGACCGCGTTGGCAGATGATGGCCTGCATGTGCGTTTGCTACTGCCGCCGCCCAACGCCACCGTACAGTGGCCGCAGCTCAACGCGCAGGGCCGCCTGCAGTGGGCTGCAGGCCAAACCCCGTTGCCGCAGCGCATCTACACCATTCGCCAGTACGACACGCGGGCGCAATGGGTGGACATCGACATCGTGCGCCACGACCATGATGCTCCCGGTGCGCAGTGGCTGGCACAGGCCAAGCCGGGCGACCACGTGGGGTTGCTGGGGCCCTCTGGCGGCCACCTTCCCCAAGCCCCCCACCTGCTGTTGGTGGCGGACATGACTGCCCTGCCTGCCGCCTTGCGCATCGCACAGCAGCAAGGCACACGTGGCAGTTGCTGGCAACTACTGGCGCTAGCCACCCACGCGGGTGACACGGCCTACATCCCCGCTGCTGCACATGTGCAGTGGCATGTGGGCGATATCGCCAGCCAACCCGCTGCCGTACAGCATTGGCTGCGCGCGCAAGCGGCCTCTGCGACCGCCGATACCCAGCTGTGGTTAGCGGGCGGGAAAGCACTGGTTCAAGCCACCAAAACCGCGCTCAAAACGCATCCGCTGGCAACAGGGATCGAGCACAAACTCGCGGTGTACTGGCAATAAAAAAAAGGATGTGACTTTCATCACACCCTTCACATACTTTTGATAGCTGCTAGCGCTTGCTGGAAAAGCGCTAGCAATTTAACTCAAACCTCAGTCACCGCCTCTACGGCCTCTGCCGTTTCCAGCAGCAAGATATTGCCCACGGTCGCACCGTAGTGCTGAACCACGCGCTTGCGCTGCTTGAGCACGGCCTTGTCCTTGCTGACCAGCAGGGCCTGGTGCTGGCTGGCCAGGTCCAGGAAATGCTGGTCGTCGGGATCGGTGCAGGTGAAGCGGATTTTGGGCGCCGCGGCCACATAGCTCACCGCCGCGTCGAAAGCCGCCAGCACGCCCTCGGCGGTCTTGCCGTAGAAGGCCACGCGCGGCGCGATCTGGCTGTAGTGCAGCACGCGCTCCAGCTCGATGCGCTGGGCCTGGTCGGCAATCCAGCGCACGGCGCCCTGCGCCACCAGTTCGCGGATGGGCGGGATGTGCGGATCGTCAAAGATCAGCATGTCCAGCACCACGTTGGTGTCCAGCACCAGCGGACGCGGCCAGGGGCCGGTGTAGCCGGCGTTGCAGGCCGGCCACTTCAGCACGATTTTCATGGCTTAGCCCTCGTCGGATGGGCGTTGTGCGCTCTCATCCTTGCGGGGCTTGACCGCGCCCTTGATCAGGTCGAAGCGGAACAGCCGGCATTCGATGGGGCCGTTCCACATCGGCGTGCGGCGCGTCGCCTTGAGGCGCATCTTGCCGGGCAGCTTGAGGTCGGGCGTCAGCAGCCAGGCCTGCCAGCCGCTGTAATGCTTCTTCCAGTGGGCGGCCAGCTGGTCAAAGAAATCGACGCCGTCTTCGGTCTGCGCGGTTTCGCGGCCAGCGCGCTCGACCACGCCCATGCGCTCGGCCGCGTTGCGGCCGGCGCTGCCGGCGGCGGCAATGCGCTCGCCATACGGCGGGTTCAGCAGCATCACGCCGGGCTGCTCGCAGGGCGGCATGCGCTGCAGCGCATCGCCGCCGCGCAGCTGCACGGTCTGGCCGACGCCCGCACGTTCGGCGTTGCGCTGGGCAAAGTCGACCATGCGGTGCGACACGTCCGAGCCGTAGATGGGCACGGGGCTCTCGTCCAGAATCTGGGCCTCGGCCTCGTCCAGCATGGCTTCCCAGACATGCTTCTGGAAGGGCACCAGCTTCTCGAAGGCAAAGCGGCGCAGGATGCCGGCCGGGATCTTGCGCGCGATCTGCGCGGCCTCGATCACCACCGTGCCGCTGCCGCAGCAGGGGTCGTACAGCGGCTGCGGGTTGGGGCCGTGCGGGTTCCAGCCGGTGGCGGCGATCATCGCGGCGGCCAGGGTTTCCTTGAGCGGGGCATCGCCCTTGTCCTCGCGCCAGCCGCGCTTGAACAGCGCCTCGCCCGTGGTGTCGATGTACAGCGTACAGCTGTCCGTGGTCAGGTGCATGTGCACGCGCACGTCGGGGTGGTGGGTCTCCACGCTGGGGCGCACGCCGTTGCGCTTGGCGCGGAAACGGTCGGCGATCGCGTCCTTGACGCGCAGCGCGGCGAAGTTCAGGCTGGTCAGCGGGCTGTGCTGGGCCGTGACCTCGATCTTGAAGGTTTCCTTGGGCGAGAACCAGATCTCCCAGGCCACCTCGCTGGCGGCGCGGTACAGGTCGTTTTCGTTGCGGTATTCGGTGAACGACAGCTCCACCAGCACGCGCTGGGCCAGGCGGCTGTGGAGGTTCAGCAACAGGGCGTCGCGCCACATGGCGCGCACCAGCACACCGCCACGGCCAGTGAGCACATCCTCCGGGCCGACGCCAGTGATGGCGCGGACCTCATCGGCCAAAAAGCCCTCGACGCCGGCGGCGCAGGGCAGAAAAATTTGCAGGGCATTCATAAGTAGTGCTGCGGAGGATACGCGTTGCCGCCAGGAATTGCTTGACGCAATTTTTTACACCTGTAACTTTGCAGATCGCGCTTGATCCAGTTCAACTTCCGTCGAAATAGCAGCCAGAATCACTTTATTACATCTCCTTTCGGGAGTCCTCGATGTTCCAGAGTCTGGGCGCCCGCCTCATCGGCATTTGTGTTGCCATCACTGCGCTGTCCCTGTTGGCGCTGGCAGTGCCCACCTTCCTGCTGGTCCGCAGCAACACCCTGGAGAGCCTGGACCAACGCATCCACCAGCTCACCCAGGTCTATGCCGGCGAGCTGACCGAATGGGTCAAGGAAAAGCAGCGCATCACCAGCTCCATCAAGGCCGCCGTGCCCCAGGCCGAGCCCGTGCCCGCGCTGCTGGCAGCCAAACAGGCCGGCGCCTTCGACGACACCTACTTTGTGTTTGCCGACAAGCGCCATGTCTTCAGCCACCCGATGCCCGAGAACTACGACGGCACGGCACGCCCCTGGTACCAGCAGGCGGTGCGCGAAGGCAAGGCGGCGCTGACGCCGGCCTACGTTGACGCCAGCACCAGCAAGCTGACCATCAGCTTCGTGGAGCCCGTGGTGACCAACGGGCAGACCGTGGCCGTCGTCGGCTCGGACATGCACCTGGACACGGTCTCCCGCAAGGTGACCAGCATCCAGCCCACCCCCAAGAGCTTTGCCTTCCTGCTGGACGGCCAGGGCAACGTCCTGGCCCACGCCCAGGCGGACCTGGTGCTCAAGCCCATGAGCGCCCTCGCGCCGGCCCTGACGCCGGCCCTGATCGAGCAGCTGACCCAACAGGGCCAGAGCGCGAACGTCACCATCGGCGACGCCGAGCAGATGCTGTATGCCGTCAAGGTCGAGGGCACGCCCTGGGTGCTGGCCATCGGTATCGACCGCGCCGAGGCCACCGCGCCGCTGCGCCACCTGTTGCAGGTGGCGGCGGCCATCACCGCGCTGTGCCTGGTGGCGGCCGTGGCCCTGGTGTCAGTCGCCGTCAGCCGCCAGCTGCGCCGCCTGGCCATGGTGCGCGATGCGCTGGAAGACATCGCCTCGGGCGAGGGGGACCTGACCGTGCGCCTGGACAACAGCGGCAAGGACGAGCTGGCACAGATCGCCACCGCCTTCAACCACTTCGTGAACAAGATCGCCGCCGTGCTGCTGCGCATCCGCACCGCCTCGGAATCCGTGCGCCTGGCCAGCCAGGAAATCGCCATGGGCAACCAGGACCTGTCCTCGCGCACCGAGCAGCAGGCCAGCTCGCTGGAGGAGACCGCCGCGGCGATGGAACAACTCACCGCCACCGTGCAGCAGAACGCCGAAAACGCCCGCCAGGCCAACCAGCTGGCCAGCAGCGCCTCCTCCGTCGCCTCGCACGGCGGCAGCGTGGTCGGCCAGGTGGTGCAGACCATGGGCGGCATCGACGCCGCGTCGCGCAAGATCGTCGACATCATCGGCGTGATCGACAGCATCGCCTTCCAGACCAACATCCTGGCACTGAACGCGGCCGTGGAAGCCGCCCGTGCTGGCGAGCAGGGCCGCGGCTTTGCCGTGGTGGCCGGCGAGGTGCGCACCCTGGCCCAGCGCAGCGCCGCCGCGGCCAAGGAGATCAAGCAGCTGATCGACGACTCGGTCAACCAGGTCAACACCGGCAGCCGTCTGGTGCAGGAGGCCGGCGCCACCATGCAGGAAGTCGTGGACAGCGTGCGCCGCGTCACCGCCATCGTGGCGGAGATCAGCCACGCCAGCCAGGAGCAGAGCAACGGCATCGGCGAGATCAACGGCGCCGTCAGCCAGATGGACCAAGGCACGCAGCAGAACGCCGCCCTGGTGGAACAGGCCACCGCCGCCGCGCAATCGCTGCAGCAGCAGGCGCACCAGCTGGCCGAGGTGGTCGGCGGCTTCAAGCTGGACCACGCGCCCGCCACGCAGGCCCTGGCCCTGCGCTGACGCACCGCCGGGCACGCGCTGCGCGTGCCCGCGGGGTTCCAAAAAAAGAGCTGCTCGCGCGCTTGCAAAAAAGGGTTCAGATGGTTTTCCATCTGAACCCTTTGTGTATGGAGCGCCAGCAGCTCTCTTTTTGGATAGTCGACCGCCGTGTCTGCACAGCCCGCCGTCCCGGCCGTCACGCGTCTACAGCGCCTTGCGCAGGTTGGCCGGGGCGATCTTCAAGGCCTCGCGGTACTTGGCCACGGTGCGGCGCGCGCACTCGATGCCCTGCTCCTTGAGCATGTCCGCGATCTGGCTGTCGGACAGCGGTTTCTTCGGGCTCTCGGCCGCGACGAACTGCTTGATCAGCGCGCGCACCGCCGTGCTGGAGGCATTGCCCCCGGTCTCCGTGCCCAGGCCCGAGCCGAAGAAGAACTTCAGCTCGTAGGTGCCGTGCGGCGTGGCCATGTACTTGGCCGTGGTCACGCGGCTGATGGTCGATTCGTGCAGGCCCAGCTCGTCGGCAATGTCGCGCAGCACCAGCGGGCGCATGGCCAGTTCGCCGTGCACGAAGAAGTTCTTCTGCCGGTCGACGATGGCCTTGGACACGCGCAGGATGGTGTCGAAGCGCTGCTGCACGTTCTTGATGAACCAGCGCGCCTCCTGCAGCCGCTGCTGCAGGCCGGCGTGCCCGTCGCTGCCCTTGTGGCTGCGCAGGGCGTTGGCGTAGACGTCGTGCACGCGCAGGCGCGGCATCACGTCCGGGTTCAGCTGCACGCTGAACTGCGCCAGGCCGTCGCCCCCCTTGCGCGACGTTTTCTTGACGATCACGTCGGGCACGATGATGTGGCGCTCGACATCGGTGAAGCGCCGCCCCCGGCTTGGGCTCCAGCCGGGCGATGACGCCCAGCGCGGCGCGCACCTTGGCCTCGGGCAGGCCGCAGGCCTGCATCAGCTTGCGCACATCGCGCCGGGCCAGCATTTCCAGCGGCTGCGCGCAGACCTGCAGCGCCACCTCCAGCATCTCGTCCTGCGGGTCCTCGCGGTGCAGGTGCAGCAGTTGCAGGCGCAGGCATTCGGCCAGGTCGCGGGCGCCCACGCCCACGGGCTCCAGCGACTGCAGCAGGCGCAGGGCCACGGTGAAGCGGTGCACCAGCTCGTCCAGCTGCTCCAGGTCGTCGGTGCCGGCCAGGCCCTCGGCCAGCTCCTGCAGCGGGTCCTCGAGGTAGCCGTCGTCGTTGAGGTTTTCGATCAGAAAGCGCAGCGCGTAGCGGTCGATCTCGGACAGGCGCAGCGACAGCGCCTGCTGGTGCAGGAAATCGGTCAGCGACTCGTGCGCGCCCGCCAGATCCAGGGCCGTGGGGGCATCCTCGTCGTCATTGCGGTTGCCGCGCGCCGGGGCGTCGCCGCCCCATTCGCTGTCGTCGTGCGCGATGTCGACGCTGCCGTCGCCCTCCCAGTCGCTGGGCACGTCGCTGTCGGGCGCCGAGGATTCTTGGTCTTTTTGGCCTTCAGCGCTGGCTGTGCCTGCGCTGTCTGCTATGGAATATGGTGTTTCATCCGCCGAGGCGCCCTCGTGCTGGGCGGGCTCGTCCGCAGTCTGCAGGCCGAACTCCTCGCGCGGGGCATCGTCCGAGGCCAGCTCCAGAAACGGGTTGTCGTCGAGCATCTGCTCGACTTCCTGGGACAACTCCAGGGTGGACAGCTGCAACAGCCGGATGGATTGCTGCAACTGCGGCGTGAGCGCCAGATGCTGTGAGACCCGCAGTGACAAACCTGGCTTCAACGCTGTACCCCCTCGAACTTTCTTGTGATTGCCGACGCTGCCGGGCCAGACTACATGCGGAAGTGCTCACCCAGGTAGACCCGGCGCACATCCGGGTTCTCGACGATCTCCTCGGGTGTGCCCTGGGCGAGTACTGTGCCATCGCTGATGATGAAGGCGTGGTCACAGATACCCAGTGTTTCGCGCACGTTGTGATCGGTAATCAGCACACCGATGCCGCGTTCCTTGAGGAAGCCGATGATGCGCTGGATCTCGATCACGGCGATCGGATCGATGCCGGCGAAGGGCTCGTCCAGCAGGATGAAGCGCGGGTTGGAGGCCAGGGCGCGCGCGATCTCCACGCGGCGGCGCTCGCCGCCGGACAGCGCCAGCGACGGCGACTTGCGCAGGTGCTCGACGCGCAGCTCCTGCAGCAGGCTGGTCAGCTGCTGCTCGATGGCATCGGCACCCAGGGGCTGGCCGGCTGCATCCGTCTGCAGCTCCAGCACGGCGCGCACGTTGTCCTCGACATTCAGCTTGCGAAAGATCGAGGCTTCCTGCGGCAGGTAGGACAGCCCCAGGCGCGAGCGCTGGTGGATGGGCATGTTGCCCACGGACTGGCCATCGATCAGGATGTCGCCGCCATCGCAGCGCACCAGGCCCACGATCATGTAGAACGAGGTGGTCTTGCCCGCGCCGTTGGGGCCGAGCAAGCCCACCACCTCACCCTTTTGCACCGTCATGGACACGTCCTTGACCACCTTGCGGCTGCCATAGGTCTTGGCCAGGTGGCGCGCCTCCAGCTTGCTGGTGGCACGCGTGTCACGAGAATCTTCTGCCATCACTGTCCTTGGGAGTTCAGACCACCCGACGGCTGCAAAGGCTGGGCCGGTGCCGGCGCGGGGCTGCTGCCCGGCGTGGCCTTGGGCGCCAGGATGGCGCGCACGCGGCCGCCCGAGCCTGCGGGTGCCGACGAAGGCAGGTTGCTGCGCTTTTCGCCGTCGACCGTGAACACATCGGTCAGGTTGTTGTAGGTAATGACACTGCCCATGATGTCGTCGCTGAGCTTGCCGCCGGTGTAGCGGCGCAACTGGCCGCGGCGGATCAGCTTCACATCGTCGGTGCGGCCGTTGTACTCGATGACCTCGGCCTCGCCCTCGACAAACTCTTCGGGGGCGCCGGGCGCCGTGTCGCGCTTCTGGCGGAAGAAGGCGCGCTTGCCGGCTTCGGCCTTGACCACGCCGTGCTGGTAACCTTCGCCGTCCTGGCGCACGTCCAGCTGCGCGCCGCGCAGCACGATGGAGCCTTTGGTCATCACCACATTGCCGGTGAACACGCTGGTCTGCTTGAGCTCGTCGTGGCGCAAGGCATCGGCTTCGATGTTCATGGGCTTGTCGCGGTCGGCACGCTCGGCATGCGCCACGCCAGAAGCCCCCGCAAGGGCAGTCAACAACAGGCAGGTGAGGAGTTTGGGTGTCATGGGCAGGGCACGTTTCTTGCTGGACATTGTAGTCATCCTGCCTCCCAAGCCCACAAAAAAGCCCGCGCAAGGCGGGCTCGGGGATGGGGCAGCAGGGCCGGATCAGGCCTTGCGGCTTTGCTCCACCAGGTATTCGACCACACGCAGCACATTCGGCATGCTGCCGGCACGGGGGCCGTCGGTGTAGTAGCGGCCGGCCACGCCCATGGAGGGCACGCCTTCCACGTCATACGCCTGCTGCACCTGGGTGGCCTTGCGCACCTGGCTGGCGACGTTGAAGGAGTTGTAGATCTCCTTGAACTTGTTCACGTCCACGCCCTGCTTGGCGACCCAGTTGAAGATGTCCTCGTCCTTGGCCAGCTTGTTGCGCTCCACATGGATGGCGTGGAACACCTTGACGTGCATGGCGTCGAAGTTGTCCATGGCCTGCAGCGCGAAATACAGCTTTTGCTGGGGCACGAAGCTGGCGTTGAAGGCCACGGGCACGCGGCGCACGGACACGTTGGCCGGGGCCTTCTGCTTCCACGCGGCAAAGGTGGGCTCGAACGCGTTGCAGTGGGGGCAGCTGTACCAGAAGAACTCCACCACCTCGATCTGGCCAGCGGCCGCTTCCGTGGGGGCGGGGGTCGACAGGCGCAGGTATTCCTTGCCTTCCTTGGGGGCGGCAGCCTGTGCCCAAGCCGTGTTGGCACCGAAGGCCATGGAGGTCGCAGCAGTGGCTGCGGCCAAAGAGAACTGGCGGCGTTGCATCAAAAGGACTCCTTCTTGAGATATGGGCATTGAGAGGGGGAAAGCCTCAGAAAGTTCACTGCTGCACGCGCACCAGGGCGGCATCGACGCCCGCACCGTCCAGCTTCTGCTTCAGTTGCTCGGCATCGCCGCGCTTGTCGAAGGGTCCCACGCGCACGCGGAACACGGGACGGCCATTCTGCTCGCGCTCGCTGATGCGGGCCTCCCAGCCCAGCATGGCCAGCTTGGCGCGCTGGGCGTCGGCATCGGCCTGGGTGCGGAAAGCCCCCGCCTGCACGAAGTAGCTGAACCCGTCGGAGGCGCCCGCACCGGCAGCCCCGGCCTTGGCGGCCGCGGCGCCTTGGCATCGGCCGCCTTGACCTGGGCCTTGGCC